>CAITZE010000145.1 GCA_903896775.1 uncultured bacterium | reverse complement strand
GGCTTTTTGCTGCACGTCCTGGATTTCTTTCAGGATGGCATCGTTTTTCAGGCAGGCATCGACGTCCGCGCTGCTCATGCCGGCGAGCTGGGCATAGCTGCGCAAGGGCGTCAGCGGCTGTTCGGCGCGCATCCACTCGCTCTGATTTTTGAACATCATATCGATCATAAACTTGCCGCGGTCGTTCGGCGCGCAGCGCGCGAGCTGGGCGGCGCCTGTGGCCAAGCCATCCAGCGGGAAATCGCGGAAGACGTATTTGATCTTGCCGGTGTCGATGTACTCGGCCTTCAGCTTAGGCATTTCTTCTTGAGCGAAGTGCGCGCAGTGCGGACAGGTCAGCGACGCGTATTCAATCACCGTCACTTTGGCTTTGGGGTTGCCCTGCACGTATTCGTGATAGACCGCAGCCGGCTTGGCCGTCGGCACAGCGTCGGCGGCAAACGTCGCGACGCCGGTCATGAATGCTCCCGCGAGCGTCGCCACGGCCACAAAGGCTGCGGTTTTCCGCGCGATGTTCATAAGGTCTCCTCCACAAGATGATGGGGTTGCATACCAACATCCATACCATTTGTGGAGAATTTTAGACTCTGGTCCGTAACCCCAGGGAATCCGCCAATTTTTCGGCCTGGCTCAGCGAGGAAATCTACAACCTGAGCCGCGTTTTTTGAGACTCGGGGGACGCCTACTTCATAGCCTTATCGATGGCCATCTTGAGGGTGTCGAAGTCGACACCTTCGACCAATTCCTCATTGACGAAAAAGGTCGGCGTACCCTGCACTTTGTACAAGGTGACGGCTTTTTCCTGAACGTTCTGGATCTCTTTCAGCATCGGCTGATTTTTCAGGCAGGAGTCCACGTCGGCCTCGTCCATGCCGGAGAGCTTGGCGTAATTTTTCAAGGGCACCAAAGGTTGCTCGGCGCGGGCCCATTCGTTCTGATTCTTGAACATCAAATCGACCATGGTGATGCCGCGGCCGTTAGGCGCGCAGCGCGCGAGCAGGGCCGCGCCTGTAGCAAGCCCATCCAGTGGGAAATCGCGATAGATGTATTTGATCTTGTTGGTGTCGATATAAGCCGCTTTGAGCTTTGGATATTCTTCTTCCTGGAAGTGCGCGCAGTGCGGACACGTCAGCGACGCGTATTCGATCACCGTCACTTTGGCTTTGGGATTGCCCAAAACATATTCCTGATAGACCGCCGGAGGCTTAGCTGCGTCAGCGGCAAGCGCCGGGGCGGCAAGGACGGGGCCTGCGATCAGACTGCCAAATGTGGCGGCGATAACGATTCTGCGCGTAATGCTCACAAGTCTCTCCCCGGCTGTAATGATTGCCGCACTCTACTATTTCCGGTCGCGAAACGTGAGGGGGGAATTGGGCGGGTTTACGTTAAACGACTGTAGGGCTGCAGATCATCTCGATCGTGCACCCTTGCAGGCTATCGGCGATTTGCACGCGAAAACCGTGCAGTCGGCTGATTGCCGCCACCAGACTCAAGCCTAAGCCCATGCCGCTGAGATTGCGGCTCTTGTCGGTACGGTAGAACCGGCGGAAGACAGCCTCGCGCTCGGGCAGTGGTATCCCGGGACCGGTATCCGCGACACGCAGCATCAAGTTGGCGTCGGTGCGCACCAGTTCGATACTCACGGTGCCTCCGCGTGGCGTGAACTTGATGGCATTGTCGACGAGATTGGAAATCGCCTCGAACAAAAGGTCGCCATCGCCGCGCAACTTCAGCTGCGTCATACCGCCCGAAAACAATTTCACGCCCTTGTCGTCGGCCGCCGGCTCGTAAAGATCGACAACCGCCGAAACGATTGTGCCGAGATCAACCTCGCCGAAGCCGGAATTGCGTTGACCGTGTTCGATGGCGGCGATGCGCAAGAGAGCGGTCGTCACGCTCAGCGCCTGATCGATTCCGGTGATGCCTTTATCGACGGCGACACGCAAGTCGTCGAGGGAAGCGGCGTTATCGCGGCCGCGCTCCAATGATGCGCGCACGCGCGTAAGCGGTGTGCGAAGGTCATGAGCGATGTCGTCACCGACGCCTTTGACCTCACCCATCAAGCGCTCGATCTGGCTAAGCATTATATTGATAATGCCGATAAGCTTGTCGAAGTCATCGCTTGTGCCACGCACCGGTAGGCGCTCATCGAGATGCCCCGCCATAATGCGTTGTGCCATGCGGTGGATTTCCTCAATGCGCCGCTGGGTGCGCAAACTCAGCACGACGGCGCAAACCAAAGTCAGAACAACAGCGGGCGGCAGGGCCATGCCCACAAAGTTCATCACGTCGTCTTGCAGAGGCGCAACGTCGCCGAAGTTGCGCCCAATAACATAGGTGTTGCCGTCGGAGAGCACGGCGCCCACAGCATGCGCGGACTGTAGCTCGACGCCCTGATCGTCTTCGCGTTCGGCGACGATGTCCCAAAGTCTCATGTCGGGTGTGAAGTTGTCCGGCATCGCGCGCATATTTCCGGCGATAGGCTGCTGGCGTTCGTCGAACAAGCCGGCCAAACGCAGGCGACGTGGATCTTCCGATAGCCGCGTTTCGATATGCGCGAAAACACTCTTGGGATTGCCGCCGGCAACACTCCTCACTTCCTGAACAAGTGAGTCATCGATGCGCGATTTTGCGGTTGAAATACTCTCGCGGTAGATGATTACCACGAGGATCAGCGCCGAGGTCAGGAAGACCGCGGAGATTGTCAGCGTCCACCGGAAGGTGGCGGTGCGAAGGAATTCAGGAAGGCGCACGTAATACAAACCCTGTGCCGCGTACGCTATGAATCATGGGCGCCTCGCCCGTGGCATCGACTTTACGCCGCAGTCGGCCCATGTGGACATCGACCAAGTTGGTGCGCGGGTCGAAACGGTAATGCCAGACTTCTTCGAACAACATGGTGCGCGTTACGACTTGGCCGGTATGGCGCATCAGATATTCCAGCAGTTGGAACTCACGCGGCAAAATGTCGAGATCGCGACTGCCGCGTTTAACGGTGCGTTCGATCAGATCAAGGGTCAGGGGGCCGACGCGCAAAACGGTTTCGCGCGAGTCCGCGGGGCGGCGCAATAACGCGTCGAGACGGGCCGACAACTCCACCAAAGCAAATGGCTTGACCAAGTAGTCGTCGCCGCCGGCTTTCAAGCCGCGCACCCGGTCATCGACTTCACCCAGCGCGCTCAAAACCAGCACCGGAGTTTTAATGCCGTTGCTGCGGATATTTTCCACGATGGTCAGGCCGTCTACTTCAGGCAACAGGCGATCGACCGTCATGACGTCATAACCGCCGCTGCCGGCACGCGCCAAGCCGTCGCTGCCGGTTGCGGCCCAGTCGACCTGGAAGCCTTGGGACGTCAGTTCCGCCACAATCTCGCCGGCGGTTTCCGGATCGTCTTCTATGACTAGGACACGGGTCGTCATATTGGGATCTATGCTCTCCCGCCAAATGGGTCTCATGGGCTGATAATCCATTCTACGTTAGCTTTCGGCTAAGCCAGAGTCCCAACTTTGACCCTATTCGGCGGGATGCGGAGAGGCGTCCGGCACCCCGGCCGGGCGGCGACGGGCGGCAATAAAGCCCGCGATACGAGCCCGTACGTGCTCAAGACCCAGATAAATGACCGGCGTGGTGTAAAGCGTCAGAGCCTGGGAGAAGATCAACCCGCCGACAATCGTGAGGCCAAGGGGCTGGCGCAATTCGGCACCGTCGCCGGCGCTGAAAGCCAGCGGCACGCCGGTTAGGAGCGCGGCCATGGTCGTCATCATGATGGGGCGGAAGCGCTTCAGACAGGCGTCGTAGATCGCCTCTTCCGGCGTAACGCCCCCGCGACGTTCGGCTTCAAGAGCGAAGTCCACCAGCATGATGCCGTTTTTCTTGACGATACCCATCAGTAGAATGATGCCGATCAGCGCCATAACGGTGAATTCGGTGTGGAAGATCATCAACGTCAACAAGGCGCCCACGCCTGCCGAGGGCAAGGTCGAAAGAATGGTCAGCGGATGGATCATGCTTTCGTAAAGGATCGCCAGCACCACATAGATTGTAATAAGGGCGGCGGCCACCAGCATCGGTTCCGAGGCCAGCGAAGTCTGGAAGGCTTGCGCGGTGCCCTGGAAGCCTATGTGCAGCGTATCGGGCGCCCTTATATCCAACATGGCCTGGTCAATGGCGCTGACCGCATCGCCCAAAGCTGTGCCGGGTGCGAGATTGAAGGAGATCGTCACCGCCGGGAATGAGCCTTGGTGATTGACCGATGGCGGGGCAGTAGTGCGCTCCAACGTGGCCACGACGCTCAAGGGCACCAAATCACCGGTCGCGGATTTCACATAAATGCGGTCCAAAGCCGTCGGGCCTAATGAAACGCGCGGGTCCACGGCCAGCACGACGTGATATTGATTGATGCTGCTGAAGATCGTGGCGATCTGGCGCTCACCGAAGGCATCGTTCAGCGTGTCGTCGATCACCGAAGGCGTGACGCCAAGCCGGGCCGCGGCGTCGCGATTAATGGTCAGCGAAATCTGCGGCATCAACTCGTCTTGGTCGCTGGTGACGTCGGTCATGCCGGGAATGGTCTTGAGCTTGTCGAGAATCTTCGGCGCCCAAACGTTCAGTTCGGTTTGATCGATGTCGCTCAGCGTATATTGATACAGCGACTTGGACATGCGCCCGCCGATCTTGATGTCCTGAACCGCTGTCAGGTAAACGCGCACGCCGGGAATTTGCGCGAGCTTAGGCCGTAGGCGCGTGATGACCTCTTTGGCGCCGACGCGTTCGGAGAGTGATTTCAAGCCGATGTTCATGCGGCCACTGTTGAGTGCGCCTGTAGAGCCGGATGAACCGACATACGTAGCGATGTCGGTCACAGCAGGATCTTGCATCAGAACGTCAATGACGGCGAGCTGCTTGGCCGACATATCCGCGAAGGAAATGTTAGTCGCCGCTTCCACGGTGCCGCTGAGGTAGCTGACATCCTGCTCCGGAAAGAAACCCTTGGGGAGGACGATGAAAAGCGCAACCGTAGCCGCCACCGTCGCACCCGCGATGCCCAGAGTGAAGCCCTGATGCTTCAACACCCAAGTCAGAGACTTCGCGTAGCCGGCCAATACCGTGTCGAAAAATCGTTCGAGCGTCGTGTAGAGAGCGCCATGTGAATGGGATGTATGGCTCAAAAGCTTCGCGCTCATGAGCGGTGTGAGGGTGAGGGATACGATGAGTGACACAAACACCGACGCGGACACGGTGATGGCAAACTCTCTGAAAAGTTCACCGATATAACCGCTCATCATGAACAGCGGGATGAACACCGCGATCAGCGAAATGCTGATGGAGACGATGGTGAAGCCGATTTCTCCGGCGCCTTTGACCGCCGCATCATAAGCGGAAAGGCCTTCGCCCATATGACGCTCGATATTTTCAACCACGACAATGGCGTCGTCGACAATGAAGCCCACCGCAATGGTCAATCCCATCAGCGACAAATTGTCGATGCTGTAATCGAGCAGGTACATGATGGCGAACGTGCCCATGACCGAGATCGGCACAGCCAAGGCTGGGATCAGCGTTCCCCAGACGTTGCGCAGGAACACGAAGATCACAAGCACGACCAGGACAATCGACAGGAACAGCGTGAAGCGCACTTCATGGACCGACGAGCGGATCGTGTTGGTGCGGTCGATGACCTTGTGAACGACGATGCCGGGCGGCAAAGACTTTTCCATCGACGGCAAAAGCGCGTTGATGGCATCGACGGTTGCGATAACGTCGGCGCCCGGTTGGCGGTTGATCTGCAACACGACGGCGCGTTCACGCTGATACCAGGCGGCGAGCTGACTGTTTTCAGGACCGTTCACGGCCGCGCCCAGATCGCTGATGCGCACCGGCGCGCCGCTGGCATTCGTAGCAATGACGATATTGTTGTAGTCCTCGGCCTTCACGATTTGGTCGTTGGCATCGAGATTGAACGTCTGATGAGCGTCGCGCAACGTACCCTTCGGGCGTTCGACCGATGCGAGCGTGATAGCGTTACGCACGTCTTCGAAGCTCAAACCGACGGCAGACAATTTCTCCGGGTTCAGTTCCAGGCGAACGGCAGGCTTCTGCTCGCCGCCGATGTTCACTTTGCCCACACCCGCGATCTGGCTGATCTGCTGCGAGAGGATCGTGTCGGTGGCGTCGTCCACGGCGGTCATTGGCAGGGTATCGGACGTCACAGCCAACACCATGATGGGGGTGTCTGCGGGATTGACCTTGCGGTAGGTGGG
>CAITZE010000144.1 GCA_903896775.1 uncultured bacterium | reverse complement strand
GGCAAAGCGCTTGGGCTTGCCGGAAAGCGCCGTACGCGCGGCTTATGAAGATCCCTGGCATTACATTCGCCGCGAAAGCCTACTGCCCGCCAACGTCGATCCGCTCGACAGCAAGATCGACGACGAGGAAGAACGCGCCCGTCTTGCGCTGGTCTTCAATCGCGGCCTCGATATTCCCAAAGGCTTTGTGCTGCCGATTGCACGCCGTCACGAACACACCGGTCCCACCTGGCAATCCAGTGTATGGATCACACGCCGCGAGCGGCTCTATCTCATGCCCGGCGACAGCGCCATTGGTTACCGCTTGCCGCTGCCGTCGCTGCCATGGGTGGATAAAGCCAGCTACCCGTATGTTTACGAACAAGACCCTTTCGATAAACGCGAGCCGTTGCGTCCTCACAGGCCAGGACCGTCGGAGCCTGCGGCTCAGGAGCAGATTGCGCCGACGCAGCGCCATTTGCCGCCGGGCGCGGAAGACGCGGCCAAGCGCCAGACGCAAAACAGCATGGAGAAACTGGGCAGCGGTGAGCTGAAGAAGGGTGAGTCCGCAGCTTGGGTCGTGCGCACCGCACTCGCCATCGAAGCCCGCGAAGGGCGCCTCTATTGCTTTATGCCGCCGACGGAAATGCTGGAAGACTATCTCGATCTTATCGAAGCCATCGAAGAGACTGCCGTCGAGACCGAAATGCCGGTGATCATCGAGGGCTATGCGGCCGAACGTGTGGCGGCCGCCATGACCATGGCGCGGGAAGGTATTGCCACGGCGACCCGGTCGCCGATTCCGGCGAAAAAAACCGGGAAAGAGGCGGGAGCGGAGAACATTTCCTTGAGAACGGCATTCTCCCTACTGGCTACCGTATTACCCGAAATCTCGGACCTACTTTCGCGCGCATATTTTACCCATGCCTTTGCGCGGCGTGCCTGAGGTTAAGGTTCTAAGGAGAGTTCCGTGCGCGACCAGACGATTGACCCTGAAAACATGCGATATCGCATTCGCCACACCACGACTTGTACCTATACGGATGAGATTCAGCATGCGCAGCACACCCTGCACTTGAATCCGCGCCTATTGCCGCGCCAGACGTTCCTCGTCAACAAGATCACCATCGAGCCGCCGCCGGAGCGTCTGACCGAGCATGTCGATTATTTCGGCAATCCGATCACCTATATCGCGATGGCAACGCCTCACACTAAATTGCTGGTGCAGGTGGATTTCGAAGTTGAAGTGACGCCGCCGCTGGATTTTGACATGTCCGCGAGCCCTTCCTGGGAGACCATTCGCGATGCGATTAAATTCGCACCCGATCAGGCCTCGCGCGACGCCAATCTATTTGCTTTCGCTTCCACCATGATCCCGCCGCTGCCGGCGCTCGCGGCTTACGCCGCGCCATCATTCACGCCGGGCCGGCCCATCGGCGAGGCTGCCTTTGATCTTATCACGCGCATCTACGACGAATTTGTCTACGACCCGGTGGCGACCACAATCGCCACGCCGCTGGCGGAAGTTCTCACAACACGGCGCGGGGTATGTCAGGACTTTGCGCATCTCGCGATTGGATGCCTGAGGTCCATGGGTCTCGCCGCGCGGTATGTCAGTGGATATCTGCGCACGCTCCCACCGCCGGGCAAAGCGCGCCTGATTGGCGCTGACGCCACCCACGCCTGGCTGTCGGTCTGGTGTGGCGGGGATACCTGGCTCGATCTCGACCCTACCAACGGCACGCGTGGTTCGACCGATATGGTCAGCCTGGCCTGGGGTCGCGATTACGATGACGTCAGCCCCATGCGCGGGGTACTGATTGGCGGCGGCAGCCAGGGGCTTGTGGTCGAAGTCGATGTAGCGCCACTTGATGAGAATCCCTCAGATATTTAACTGCCGCCTTGGCGACGTCGCATAGATTGCTAGCTGGCCGATATAAATGATGAGCCCTCATGGCAATACAAATGCATCCTGGATTCTCATTTATTTATGAAATGGTACGAAAGGTCCCTGAATTACAGGAGCTTTTTGATGATCACTTGCGTCAAAATAAAGGACTGCTTCCGCACGTCTTTATGGGCGATGTAACTAGATTTACCGTCGAGCAGATGAAATCCCGCGACAATGTCGTAGTTCAAGTTCTGCTAGATTATTTTGAAGAAGCATTGCAGGCGGGATCAAGTTCAGAGCAAGAGTTGATCGCCGCTTCCTTCGTAGAGAATCTTCAGGACGAAAAAGAAACACTGAGAAAGCTTAAGCCAATGATGGGTCCATATCTAAAGCGTGCTTGGATCGAGACGAGCGAATAATAAGAAACATACCGTCCGCATCTCATCCGTATCCAATGTAAAATCAATGTGTTAGCCTTAGCGAGCCGCTTGTGTGCGGCTGCGAGAACGGATGGTGGTTGCACCGGAAACGGTGTAAAAGGCCGCGCCATATGCGTTGTCGCGTAAGCCTCTTCCGACGGTTTTTGAGCGTAACATGAGTCAAGATCCCCTCGTCATCGCCCTGCCCAAAGGCCGGATTCTCGAAGAGGCACTGCCGATCATCCGCGCGGCCGGGATCGAACCCGAAGCCGCCTTCAGCGATGACCACTCGCGCAAGCTGATGTTCGACACCAATCACGCAGGCATCAGTCTGATCCGCGTGCGGTCTTTCGACGTCGCCACCTTCGTGGCTTTCGGCGGCGCGCAACTGGGCATTGCCGGCAACGACGTGCTGATGGAATTCGATTACTCCGAAATTTACGCGCCTTTGGATCTCGGGATTGGAAAGTGCCGCCTCTCCATCGCGCAGCCTAAGGACCTGGACGAAAGTCTCGCGCTGGATCGCTTGAGCCACGTGCGCATCGCTACCAAGTATCCGCATATCACAAGCAAGTGGTTCGCCGACCGCGGCATCCAGGCCGAATGTGTGAAGCTCAATGGCGCAATGGAGTTGGCCCCCGTGCTGGGCTTGTGTCCGCGCATTGTCGATTTGGTCTCGACCGGCAACACGCTGAAGGCCAATGGCCTCGCTGAAGTTGAAACGCTGGTGCAAGTTACCTCGCGCCTGATCGTCAACCGCACAGCGCTCAAAGTCCGCTCGCAGGAGATTGGCGGGTGGATCGAGAAATTCCGCGCCGCCGTGAAAGGCAGCTGACGCCATGGCGCTCAAGCTTCTCGCGCGCGATGCTGGTTTTACCGACGCTTTCGCCGGCCTCATTGCCAAAAGCCGCGAAGTAAAAACGAATGTCGATGGCGTTGTGACCGGCGTTCTCGCCGATGTCAGAACGCGTGGCGATGCCGCTGTGATCGAATACTCCGCGAAATTCGACCGCATTAAGCTGACCCCCGAAACGCTTGCTTTCAGCAAAGACGAATTGCTCGACGCCCCGGCTAAATGCGACGCTACTACGTTGCGTGCTTTGCGCGATGCGGCGGTGCGTATTCGCGACTACCACCTGCGCCAATTGCCGAAGGACGAGTTCTATACCGATGACGTCGGCATTGGCTTGGGGTGGCGTTGGACGGCGGTGTCTTCCGCCGGACTCTATGTGCCGGGCGGTACGGCGGCGTTGTTCTCCTCCGTACTCATGAACGCGATCCCGGCGAAAGTCGCAGGCGTTGATCGCCTTGTTGTGACGATGCCCACACCCGATGGCAAAGTTAATCCGCTGACCTTGGCGGCCTGTGCAGTTGCCGGCGTAGACGAGGTTTATCGCGTGGGTGGGGCGCAAGCCATCGCCATGCTGGCTTACGGCACGGACAGCGTGCGGCCCGTAGATAAGATCGTGGGACCCGGTAATGCTTACGTGACCTCTGCCAAGAAACAGGTCTTCGGCACGGTCGGCATCGACATGGTGGCGGGTCCTTCAGAAGTGACCGTGGTTTCCGATGGTGCGACCGATCCCGCTTGGATTGCCGCCGACTTGTTGGCGCAGGCCGAACACGATGCCTCTTCACAATCGATCCTCATCACCGACGACGAAGCTTTTGCCGATCGCGTGATGGCCGCGGTGGAAAAACAGCTTCTGTCTTTGCCGCGCCGTGAAACCGCGCAAAAGAGCTGGTACGACAATGGCGCCGTGATTGTTGTGAAGAGGCTCGAAGATGCGCCTACACTCGTTAACCTGATCGCGCCCGAACACTTAGAGTTGGCGGTCGCAGATCCGCGCGCATTGATGAAGACAATCCGCCACGCCGGCGCGATCTTCCTGGGCCGCCATACGCCGGAAGCCGTCGGCGATTATATCGCCGGCCCCAGCCATGTTTTACCAACTTCCGGCGCAGCGCGTTTCTCGTCCGGGCTCGGTGTGCTCGATTTCCTGAAGCGCACATCGCTGATCGATTGCGGCAGCGCAGGCCTCGCTTCCATTGGCCCGGGCGCTTTGGCGATGGCCGAAGCCGAGGTGTTGGACGCCCACGCTTTGTCGGTGTCGTTACGCCTTAAGGGCGGCGGCTGATGATGGACCCGGGCGGCGACGGACCCGGGACGGGCGACGCCAGCGCGGAACAGCGCCGCCGCTCGATTGTGAAAATTCAACTCGACGAGAAGTCCTTTTTACGCCGCCGGCCTGAAGTCGAGCACGAACGCGAAGTGGCGCTATTCGATCTGCTCGAGGAAAACGTCTTCATCCTGAAGAGTAAGGATGCGGCCGATTCCTCGCATCTGCACGGTCCGTTCCATTTGAAGCTTGGTCTGTCCGAAGATCGCTTAATCTTCGACGTACGCGACACAACCGAGACGCCCCACCGCGAGATTGTTTTGCCGGTGCGTCCTTTCCGCATGATCATCAAAGATTATTTCATGGTCTGCGAAAGCTATTTCGACGCCATCAAATTCTCGACGCCGTCACAGATCGAAGCCATCGACATGGGGCGGCGCGGGTTGCACAACGAGGGCGCGCTAATGTTGAAAGAGCGCCTGGCTGAACATGTCGAGCTGGATCAGGGCACCTCGCGGCGGTTCTTCACGCTGCTCTGCATTTTACACATGCGGGGCTAGCACATGATTTTGCCGTCCTCGCTGCTGTTTTGCTGCACGATGAATGAAATCCGTTCGCCGATGGCGGAAGGCATCATGAAGCGCTTTCACGGCAGTCAGGTGTTTGTGGATTCCGTCGGTGTCCGGCAGGGGAGCCTCGACCCGCTCATGGTCGAGGTGATGGCTGAAATTGGCGTCGATATGAAACGACACCGGCCAAAGACTTTCGATAACCTTGCCGATGATTCTTTCGATGTGGCGATTGTGCTATCGGCTGAGGCAGAGCCGGCCGTGAAGGATCTCACGCGCTATATGCATTGCGAGGTGCGTTTGTGGAACATCACCGATCCCTCGCTGGCAGAAGGTTCGCGCGCAGCCCGGCTTGCAGCCTATCGCCAAACCCGCGATCAGCTACAGCAAAAGATTCTCGACCTCTTTCCCCGACCTGCGCATCTGGATTTCTGATTGAGGAAAGCGTCACATTCTGTTTCAAATAGCGCATCGAACTCTTGGAGACCTCCAATCATGACGACGCCTTTTGTGCTGGCTTCGGCCTCGCCGCGGCGTCTTGCGCTTTTGCAGCAGATCGGCCGCCGGCCGGATGTGGTCGCGCCCACTGATGTTGATGAGACACCACGAAAGGATGAGCCGCCGGCACGTTTGGCTTCGCGTCTCGCTTTGGACAAAGCTATGGCCGCGGCCAGCATTCATCCCAGCGCGTTGATCTTGGCGGCGGATACTGTGGTGGCCTGCGGACGCAGGATTCTCCCGAAGGCCGAGACCGAGGCTGAAGCGCGCATGTGTCTCGCGCTGCTTTCGGGCAGGCGTCATCGGGTTTATGGCGGCATAACTCTGCGCGCACCCGATGGTAAAATCTGGAAAAGAAGCGTGATGACCACAGTGAAGTTCGCGCGCCTCAACGACGCCGATCTCGCGGCCTATCTCGCAAGCGGCGAGTGGAAAGGCAAGGCTGGCGGCTACGCTATTCAGGGTCTCGCCGCGGCCTTTGTGACGGCCATCAATGGGTCGTATACCAACGTCGTAGGATTATGTGTCCACACCACCGCAAATCTTTTGAAAGCGGGCGGATAACCTGGCTGCCCTTGGATAATCCGCCCGGACGATAGAGTGTTCCCGGCCCGCCGGAATAAAGCCAATGTCTGGCTTTTTCGGCGAGGCGGATCTTGAAGCCCCAATCTTCATAAATCGAACATTCTTCGCGGTAGCCACCGGCGGCGAGAAATAAATCTTTTGAAAACAGCATATCTCGCGGTAAAGCGCTGTGGCGCGAGACCATGCCGGCGACGGCGTCATGTCCACTGAGGCCTGCGAACCAGGAGCAATCCCAGTATTCTTCAGGATCAAGTTTGAGCGTATCGCTGAAAGCAACCGCATCCTTACGCCCACCGAGCGCCAAGACTTCCCGCGCAATTATTTCAGGGTGAAATGCGTCGTCGCCGTCCAATTGCGACACAAACGGACTAGCGGCGTGCCGCAACGCGTCGTTTCGATTGGCCGAGACGCCAATATTGGTCTCGCGTGCGATTAAGCGAACTTGCGGATGCGTCGCGGCATATGCGCGCAATCTGTCGATGCTGCCGTCCGTCGAGCAATCATCGGCGACAACGATCTCCGCAACCGGATACGATTGTTGGCGTACACTATCGAGTGCACGCACGATGGCATCGGCATTA
Source organism: uncultured bacterium (assembly GCA_903896775.1). GTDB lineage: Bacteria > Pseudomonadota > Alphaproteobacteria > Rhodospirillales > Rhodospirillaceae > SHVO01. Next base: position 3,805 of record CAITZE010000144.1, on the reverse strand, counting down.
TTGAAGCTGGTTACGATGACGCTGACGGGAGTCTTGATGTCGGCGATCGGGACTTCGGCAGTCAGCGTTCGCCTTTGCACCTCGGCCACGCGCGCGCGATGAAGCCCCATCGTATCTCGCAAAGCGCGGCCATAATTGAAAAGCTCGCTTTCGAGTTTGTTGGGCGACCAGCCTAGTCCGCGCTCATCACGCGGTGTAGTGCGTGGTAGAGCCGCCGCATATTTCCGTATGATTCGATCTTTGTCGACAGCTGAGAATTTAGGCAAGGGCGCGATCATCGCGATGTATTCTTCGAAGAGCGGCATGATGGCCGCGACTTCATTGTCGCTGAGCGCCGGCGCGCCTTTGGTAACGCGGCCGACGGGAGCGTCTGTTGCGCTATCGTAAGCCGGTTTGTAGGGGGTGCCGATGTGTTCGCAGATGGCCTTGGTGTAAGCCGCGCGATTGGACTGCCAGTCTTCGTAGACGATGATCTTGTAATTGGGCTTGCCCTTTGCATGGTGAAGGGCGGCCAAATTCATGAAATGGCACCAGAGCGCGGCGCGATAAGCGGCAGGTAATTCCCGTTCCGCCGGCAATTGCACGCCGAAAAGGCGCAACACGTCTTGGGCAAAACGCGGATAATCGTTTTTATGAAACTCAGACCCGAAGAATGAGAACTTCGTGATGACTGAGTTCACCACATCGAAGGGATTGCGCAGCGTCAAAATAAAACGCGCATCCGGGTAGAGCTGCTCGAGATAATCGAGCCGCCCGTTTGCGCGGATAAACTTGGCCAGCAGGGGACGGGAGGAATCCGCCTTTAGATATTCATCAAGCCCGGCAAAGTCGCCCACGGGCCTTTGAGGATCCGTGAAAAGCGGCAGCTTGGTGTGGTGAAAAAGGCCTTCTTCGCTGAGCGCGTCTTTATTGCCGAATTGAGATTCCCGGCTGGCGTCGCGCGGATAGTGACCGATATAAGCGCTGTCCCAAACGAATGGCTCGTAAAGGCAATCGAAGTCCTTGCCGTAACAATCGACATAGATATCGAGCAGCAGTTTGTGGATGATCGTCGTTCCCGATCGCCCGACCGCGGAAATGATAGATTTCGCGGGCCCTTTGGAGCGGTCGGAACTCATGGGTTCATTTGCCGTCAAAGTGGGAGCGACGTGCGCCGTGCCGAACTATTCCAATCCATTGGGCTAGCTCGGCGCGGCGCGACGGTAGATTTAGTTCAGGCTGCAGGTTGCTTCCGCGCCGCTCAGCTCATACTTGCCTTCGTCGATATTGAATTTTTCAACGACGCCGTCTTTCACGATCATCGAAAAACGCTTGCCGCGAACACCGAGACCTTTGTCGCGCAGATCAAACTCAAGGCCGAGTTTTTTGGCGTAATCGCCGCTGCCGTCTGCCAGCATCATGATCTTGCTGCCGACGCCTTTGTCTTTGCCCCATGCGTCCATCACGAACACGTCGTTCACTGACATACAGGCAATAGTGTCGACGCCTTGGGCTTTGACCTTGTCGTAGTTCTTCAAATAGCTCGGCAAATGTTGGTTCGAGCATGTCGGCGTGAAAGCGCCCGGCACCGAGAACAACACGACCGTCTTTCCCTTGAAGATTTCGTCGGTCGAAATTTCCTTCGGGCCTTCCGCGCCCATAACTTTGAAGCTGCCTGCGGGCAATGTGTCGCCTTGTTTAATTGTCATAATGTCCTCGTTTGTCCCTATGTGACGGAGAATAATTGGCGTGCAGCGCTGAGGAGCGCATGTCGCGGCTAAGGTAAGCACTCGCCGCTCATTTTCCAAATGATTTAGAGATCGGGCGTTGCCGATCGTACCCGCGTTAATTGGCGTAAGACCGCCGCATAACGTAGTGATCGCCGCGGAATCCCATTGTCATCTCTGTGACGGCCAACTGGTTTCAGTTCATGGAACGATGGTGGGAATCGACCGTTGTGCTCGTAGTTTCCGCGCTCATCGGCGTTCTCGTGATAGCGGTCTTAACGTGGCGACTTGTGCGCCGTATCGACATCGAGCAAGCCACAAAGCTGGTTCTGTTGGATACTCGCAGATTGAGGGCTGGCGGATTAATCCGCCAGGCGCGCTGGCGTCCACATCGTCTTTACAAGTGGAAAAGCTGGCGCAGAACCTTTTCCATATTAACAGCCAAAGCCCAGCGTTCTTCTTGAGTCAGCGTTTCAAGCGCTGTGCTGAGTTGCTGCAGTGGATCGCCTTTAAGTAAAGCTTGGCTTTCATCGGTCAGCACAAGCCGATGCACGCGTCGGTCCTGTTTGTCGCCGACGCGGCGCAAATATCCTTTACGCACGAGGGCGGCCACCGTTTGCGAGGCTGTGCCTTTGGTTGTCCCTTGGAATTGCGCGAAGCCTGTGACGGTTCGCCGCTCCAGAGTCGCTTCGTCAAAATAACGCAGCGCCGCCCACTGCGCCGGATTGAGTCCAGGCGTGAATCCGAGATTGTAGGCAGCCTTGCCTACTTGCTCGATGAGTCGCGCCAGACCTCGCGTGGAAAGTTTTGGATCAGTACGCACGGATAGCTGTTAAATTTAGAATGAAAGTTCCCCTAAGACGGGCAATATAACGGCTTGCTGCGGCAACAAAAAGAGGCTTACTGACCCAATCGGACAAAGTCGTTGATATCACGGGTACTGGGCGCAGGTTCATCCATCATTACGCGACCTCGCGCTTCGCGCTAGATATTCAAGGTTGAATGTGGGCCGCGGTGTTGGCAGATCCCCTTCGCTTAAGGCCTACTGGACGGACGTGATTGTGAAGAAGAGAAAGCCTGCGCGATGAATTTTTACCGCCTTGTTATGCCTGTTTTACGCCCGTTTGACCCCGAGCGGGCTCATCGCTTCGCAATCCGCATTCTTAAAACCGGTCTGGCAGCGGCACTGTATCCACGGTCTGCCGACGATCCGGTTTTGGCGACGACGGTCTGGGGGCGAGCCTTCCCCAATCCTTTGGGCCTTGCCGCGGGGTTCGATAAAAATGCCGAAGTCCCCGATGCCGCGCTGGCACTTGGATTCGGTTTTGTTGAAGTCGGTGGTGTGACCCCGAGACCCCAACAGGGCAACCCCACACCGCGCCTGTTTCGCCTTGACGGTGACCGGGCGGTAATTAACCGCATGGGATTCAATAACGATGGGTTGGCTGTCATGCTTGACCGCCTCGCACGGCGCGACCGAAAGGCCGGCCTGGTTGGGGTTAATCTCGGAAAAAACAAAGATACGGTGGACCCAACCGCCGACTATGTCGCGCTCGCAGGCCGCCTCGCGCTTCACGCCGATTTCCTTGTGATCAATGTCTCCTCTCCAAACACACCGGGCTTGCGCGCGCTCCAGCAAACAGAATCGCTCATTGCTATCGTGCGTGCGGCTCAAGCTGCCCGCGATGGTGCGACAATCGGCGTCAAGACGCCGCTTCTGATCAAGATTGCGCCCGATTTGGATTCCGGCGAAATCGCAGACATCGCCCGCGTCGCGGTCGATGAGAGGCTGGATGGAATTGTGGTTTCCAATACGACCGTCAGCCGTCCAGGATCGCTATCGTCGCCGTTACGTTCGGAATCGGGTGGACTAAGTGGCGCGCCGTTGTTTGAATCCTCAACACGTCTTTTACGGCGCGTGTATGAACTCACAGGCGGCAAGATCCCGCTGATCGGGGTCGGGGGTATCAGCGGCGGAGCAGACGCATACGCCAAAATCCGCGCCGGTGCATCGCTTGTACAACTTTACACCGCGATGGTCTTCGAAGGCCCTGCATTGGTCGCGCGCACGAAGCATGAGTTGGCGGTCCTCTTGAAGC
>CAITZE010000143.1 GCA_903896775.1 uncultured bacterium | reverse complement strand
TAGGTCGCCACCATCGATCCGCGCCAACGGGGTAGCTGAGGAAGATTCTTGCCCACAGCCGGCGCGTAGGCCGTGTCCTTATCGATCTTGGCGCTGACAAACGTCACCCACCCTGAGAGTTCCAGCCCCGACACAAAAACATCCTTTTGAGCGGCGACAATTTCGACGCCGGTCGCGTGCGTCCGGTCGATGTTCTGGACGTAACTGTAGAGCTGCGTTGAACCATTGAGCGGCGCGGTTTGAGACAGAAGCGTATTTCGAATACGCTCATCAAACATCGACACGCGGATATTGCCGCCTGTCCAAGTTCGTTCCGCAGACAGTTCACTCGAAAGCGCGCGCTCGGGCTTGAGATTCGGATTTGGGACGGAGAGTTGCACGCCGGTCGTGATCGCTTGGTAAAGCTCCGTCACCGTAGGGAAACGGTAAGCCAACCCTACCGATCCTTTGAAGGTCCAATCGGGAAATGGTTGATAGGCCAAAACGAATTTTGGGGAAAACGCGTCGTCTTTCACCGTGGGTTGCGTCACATTCAACGTCGGCGACGCTGAAAAATTGACGCCGTCATAGGCTCTCCACCACTCATAGCGCCCGCCAACAGTGGCCGTGATCTCAGGTGTAGCGGCCCATGTATCTTGAAGCCACAATGCCTCTGTCTCGGTTTTGCCGGAGCTGGAGGAAAGCGTCGCGCCGTCGGCGCCATTGATCCAATCCGTCAACGCATAACGCGGGTTGTTCAGCTCAAAACGATCTTCATGCGCGCCGAAGGTCAGGATGTGGTCGTCGCCGAAGGGTTTCCATGTCCCCTTAGAGTCAAGCGTGTCCCAACCGGTATCATCGAGCGATGTGGTTGATCCCGCGCCGCCGGTGAAGGCCGATGGCAGCGCGGTGCCCGGAATACGTTGGCGACTTTTGAGATAATCGAAAAGCGTGCCGACAACTTCGAAGTCAAAGACACCGCCAGTATGCGACCCGATTGAGAGTCCTTGCGCGAGCTGCATTTCATCGAGGCGGTATACGTTGTTGGAAAAAGTACTCGCCGCAACCGCGTAAGGCCGGCCATCGATGTTCAGGTTTCCGGAATAGACCGGTGCACCGATGCTATCGCGCAAATAGCTGTTTACCGTTGAGTCGTCGTTATTGATGAAAAGCCCAAAGGTATAACCGGCCGTGATCGTTGGAGTGATATCGTAAGTCAAACGGCCGGAGACATTATCTTGAATCTGATGCTCGATGCCGGTTGATCCCAAAATAACAATCGGCGCATTCGTGCGGTTGCCATCGTTAAACGCTCCCGTTACGGCCGTGCCCGAAGTGCTTGTGGATGCCGGAACTGTCGCGGTTGCGTAGGCGAGCGGCTGCCCTTGATTGTCGAGATGATTATAACTGAGCCGGAATGCAAAATCGCCAAACCGGTCACCTACATTGCCGGCGAAGCGTCCGGTACCATATGTGCTGTCATCACCGTATTTTGAGAACGTCTGCAGCGCGCCCTGCACTTCCGCGGTGACTTCCAAGGACGTAGGCATCCGCGTGGTAAATGAGATGACGGTACCGATGGAGTTCCCCGCATAAGCCGCCGCAAATGGACCATAGAGCACGTCGACGCGTTCAATTGCATCGGGCGAAACCAGACCCCATTTGGGCGATGCGCTGGTGTTGTTGTTGCCGATCAACGATGAGATCAGAACGCCATCGACATAGATCAAGCTGCGCGCGGACGCACCGACACCTGAAGTTCTCGTCGTTACAGGCGATTGCGTATCGCCGATGTGCCGCTGACGGATGAGAATATCCGGTAAATATTTGATCGTATCCTCCGGCGTCACCACGTTGATAGTATTGGCGATGACATCGGCTGTGATGCTTTGCGCAGTCGTCGGGAGGTTTTGCTCGGTCGAGATTGATTGGCCGGTCACAACAATTTCTTCCGTTCCGCCAGCGTTTCTGGCCGGCGCATCATCGGCAAGAGCGGACAAAGACGTAACGAGACCGAGCGCACACACGCCCATGGCGGCAGCGCCGTTTTTACGGCAACGCATAGATTGATTTCCCACATGATATTGTCGGGTGCCGTCGCAAAATGGATCTGCGACATGCACCTACGAGCGGCGAAACAAACTCAGCCGATCAAGTGAGGGGGCGCTCGCGAGGCATATGGAACGTAAGATGCGTCGGTAAAGCGCAAAGACACAGCGCTCCAGGACGTCGGCGCTGCGAAGACATCCGGCGCAACAACAGTGTCGAGCACCGGCACGGCCAAAGCCGCCATAGCAGCGACGACGCTGCACAAAGCGCAATCGGCATGACCTTTATGCGTATGACCATCTTGAGCAGGCGCCGTATGAGCTCCGGCCATTGGCCCGGCCATAAACGTTCCGTCGGGCATATAGTGGCCGCCGACGCTGGAAGTGGCATCGGGATTTAAGCTCGCCAGCAGTACGTTGGAAGAAAGCTGATTCTGAGCAAAGCCGCTCGCCATCAGCGCGAGCAGCCCGATCCAAAGCGCAAATCCGAAGCGGTTCAGCCCCCGCAGGCTCATGACGCATGCTCTCAGTAGATGTGCGCGCGAACAATACGGCAGCGCCGCGGGCCATGGCAAGCTTAAACTCATACGACAACGGCCTTCTCCCTTTTGGAAGAAGGCCGTTGCTATAAACCCAGCTTCAATTGAACGGATTGAAGCCGTTTAAATATTACTGACGGTGCGGATCGTTCGGAGCTCTGTCGACACCATTCGGCACGCCGTCATGATCGTTGTCGCCGCGCCAGCCCTGGTTCTTATCGCGGGTGTGAGCATGAGCGGTGTAATGATCGGAAAAGCGGGCGCGATATTCGCGCGCTTCCTGCGCATTGCGCCATTTGTGCCACGTATGGCCGCTATCCCAATAACCATCGCTATAAGCGTAAGCGACGTTGCCGGTGTCGAAGCTGAAGGAGAAACCTTCGGCCATGGCAGGCATTGAGGCGGTCAGGGAGACTGTCGCAAAAGCGCCGACGACGGCGGCAGCGAGGATTAACTTCTTCATCAAACGCTCTCCTTTGGATGTGGTATCCCTAGCAGAAC
>CAITZE010000142.1 GCA_903896775.1 uncultured bacterium | reverse complement strand
GATACGCCCGTGAATTTGACCATGCACGCGGACCTGACGCAGACGCTCGGCGGTTTCATCATCATTGGTGAAAAGCGCGCCGCCGTCGCCGTAACAGCCCAACGGCTTGGACGGATAAAAACTTGTCGCCGTGATATCGGCGCAGGTTCCAAGCGCCTTGCCCTTGTAATGCGCGCCAAAGCTTTGCGCGGCGTCGTCCAGAATCCACAGACCATGCGCGTTCGCAATTGTGCGAATGGCATCGAAATCAGCCGGTTGGCCAAACAGATCGACGGGAATCACGCAAGCCGGGCGCAAGCCCGTTTGCTTGGCGACGGCGATCGCGCGCTCAAGGCTAGCGGGGTCAAGATTGAAGGTATCGGGCAGCACATCGACGAACACTGGCGTCGCGCCCAAAATCGCCGGCGCTTCCGCCGTGGCGGTGAAGGTGAAGGACGGCACGAACACCGCATCGCCGCGGCCGACGTCTTTGGCCATCAGCGCCATGACAATGGCGGTGGTGCCGCTGGAGCAGGTGATGACGTGCTTTGCGCCGCAATGAGCGGCAAGCTTGCGCTCTATTTCAGCGACTTCGGGTCCCATAATGAAGCCGCCATGATCGAGCACGCGGCTGACGGCGGCATCCATACGCGCGCCAATGCGCACCCTTTGCGCCTGCAGATCGATAAAAGCGATCGCGGCGACATCGATCGGGGCCGTAGCTGAATCACGCATGAAGGGGTAGGTCCTGGCTGCCGGAAACGGGGGATAAATGTGAGAAGCGGCGGGGGCTGTTTACCGGTCTAAAGTGACGTGTAGAAAGTAAACCTTGGCTCTAACGCTTGCAAATGGAATGGGTTGCGGGGCAGTACCCGTGCCGAAGGCGGGGCGGCCTTCTGGACAACTTATAAGCGGCGGCGTTAAGTGTCGGTATGACTTCGACTGTGTTACCACCCGGCCAGATTCCGCCTCCCCTCCCGACCGCCGCCCTTTACCGGCGGCTGCTGCGGGAAGCTGTAGCGCCTTATGCCGGACGGTTCTTCCTGGCCGGTCTTTGTATGCTGACGGTCGCACTTTCCACGGCGGCCCTGGCTTGGCTTATGCAACCGGTGGTCAACCAAGTGTTTGTCGAGCGCCGTGCTGAGCTGTTATGGCCCGTGGGCCTCGCGGTCTTTGCCAGTTTTGCCTTTAAAGGTCTCGGCGCTTACGGCCAGACCATGATCATGACCCGGGTCGGCCAGACTGTGCTGACTGATCTGCAAAACCGGCTGTTCCGCCATCTTTTGCACATGGACCTGCGGTTTTTCGCCGAACACCGCACCGGCACGCTGATCTCGCGGCTGACCACCGATATCGTCGCCATGCGTATGGCCGTCTCCACGGCGTTAACCGGCCTGGGACGCGAAAGCCTTTCAATAGTCTTTCTGGTCGGCGTGATGTTTTACCAAGACTGGTTGCTGGCAACGATTGCCTTCGTGACTTTTCCAGCCACGGTGATTCCGATCTCCACTTTGGGTCGGCGCTTACGTCGCGTGACGGCCGATACCCAGGCTCAGACCGGGGCCTTTATGACATTGGTGGAGCAAAGCCTGTCAGGCATCCGTCTCGTCAAAGCCTATCGTATGGAAGCCTATGAGGCTGAACGGGCCCGCCAACTCACCACGTCTATTCGCGATACGGTGATCAAAGCCGAGCGCGTCAAAGCCATGGCCAGCCCGCTTATGGAAACTCTCGGCGGTGTGGCGGTGACAATTGTGATCGTCTATGGCGGCTGGCGAGTTATTCACGGCGATACGACAGCCGGTGCATTCTTCTCGTTCATCACCGCGCTGCTGTCGGCTTATCGACCGGTGAAGGCGCTCGCCAACGCCAATGCCAGTGTCAATGAGGGGTTGGCTGGAGCGCAGCGCCTATTCGCTGTGCTTGATACCAAACCAGGGATGGCGGAAAAACCCGGCGCTGCGGATTTAAGCGTGCCGCGCGGCGAAGTGCGTTTCGACGATGTGACATTCTCTTATGGCAGCGATCTCGAAGCGCTGAAGAGCATCAGCTTCACGGCACCGTCCGGCAAGACCACAGCTCTGGTGGGTCCCTCGGGCGCAGGCAAAACCACGATCCTTAATCTCATCCCGCGATTTTACGATATCACCGCCGGTGCCGTTTTGATCGATGGCCATAATATCGCCGACGTCACACTGGCATCATTGCGGGACTCTGTCGCGCTCGTCAGCCAGGACGTTGTGCTGTTCGACGACAGCTTGCGCGCCAATATCCGCTATGGCCGTCCGTCTGCAACCGACGCCGAGGTTGAAGCCGCCGCACGTGACGCCGGCGCGCATGATTTCATCACTGTTCTACCGCAAGGCTATGACACTTTCGTCGGCGAACGCGGCCAAACCCTGTCGGGCGGACAGCGTCAGCGTATTGCAATAGCGCGGGCCCTTTTGAAAGACGCACCGATCCTGTTGTTGGATGAGGCCACCAGTGCGCTGGACGCCGAAACCGAGCGCCAGGTACAGGCGGCTTTAGAACGTCTCAAACAAGGCCGCACGACGCTGGTCATCGCGCATCGTCTGTCCACCGTGGCGGCGGCGGACCAAATCTGTGTCGTCGATCAGGGCCGTGTGGTAGAGACCGGGAATCACAGCGCGCTTCTTGCCACAGGCGGCATCTATGCCCGTCTTCACGCGCTCCAATTCTCGCCGGGCAATGCCGGCATTGCCGCGGATTAGATCAGCCGATGGGCTTTGAACAAGCGATAGCGCGTTATGAAGCGGGCGACCGTGCCGCCGCCAAAACCGCCGCTGAAAAATTGCTGAAGACGGCACAGCAGGGCGATGCCCTCCATTTGCTGGCGGTGATCGCTCAAGACGAAGGTGCGCAGGCCGAAGCCGAAGCCTTCGCGCGCAAGGCTGTTGCGCTGGCCCCAACCAACCCTTTGTACCTGAACACACTCGGCAACGGTTTGTTGGCGCAGGGGCGCAGCGCCGAGGCCGTCGATATCTTGCGCAAGGCTCACGCCGCCGCGCCCGATCAAGCCGATATCCTGTTCAATCTCGGCAACGCGCAGCGTCAGGCGGGTTTGTTCGACGCTGCCATGAACAGCTTTCGGCGCACTGTCGTGCTCCGGCCGACGCATATCGGTGCTTACAATAATATGGCGCTGGTGCTGAAAGCCGCAGGTGATTTCGAAAGCGCAGCCACCGTTCTGATCGAGGCTGTGGGCAGAGCGCCACAATCCGGCGAGTTGCGTTTTAATCTCGGTAATGCCCTACAGGCAGCCGGTCAGCTGCCGGCGGCGGAGATGGCGTATCGCAAAGGCATCGAACTGATGCCGCAACATGCCGAAGCCTACGTCAACCTCGGCGTGATCCTGGCTGAAGGTGGGCGCAAGGATAAAGCCGAGGTTTGTTTCCGCAAGGCGCTGGAGCTGAATCCCAATCTCGCGCCGGCTTATGTGGGTCTCGCCGATCTGACGGACGATGGCACCATGGACGCTGTCGCGCATCGGCGCGCGGTGCTGGCCATGAAGCCCGATCTTGCCGCGATCCGTTCCAGCCTGCTGATGTGCCTGCACTATGTGCCCGATATTTCGCGGGCCGATTTATTCGCCGCTCACCAGGAATTTGGTGTTTTGCATCGCCAGGCATCCGCGCCGGTCTTCAATACCGCCCATGATTTCAAACCGAAGCGGCGCTTGCGGATTGGCGTAGTGTCCGGTGACTTCCGATTTCATGCCATGTTGTTCTTTGCATTGCCGGTGTTTGAAGCTCGCGATAAAAACGACTGGGAAATATTCTGCTATTCCACCACTGCCAAGATCGATCCTTATACCGCTGACTTCCGCGCCACCGCCGATCAATGGCGGGACGTGCGTACTCTTTCGTCATTGGCGTTTACACAACTGATTGTGCACGACCAGATCGACATCCTGATCGATCTTTCAGGTCACGCGCCGCATAACCGTTTGCCGGTCTTTGCGGCGAAGCCTGCACCGCTGCAAGTTGCTTGGGGCGACTATGTCGATACACGCGGGCTTGAGACGATCGATGTGCTGTTGGGCGACGTCATCCACACGCCTGCCAACGAAGATGGCTTTTACACCGAACGTGTGGTGCGCTTTGCGCCCGACTATATTTGCTACCAGCCGCCGTCTTATGCGCCCGCCGTCGTTCCGCCGCCCTGCCTCACAAAAGATTTCATCACTTTCGGTACATTCAGCGAAGTCACCAAGATCGGCCCGACTTCAGTTGCAATGTGGGCTGCAGTCTTGAAAGCCATTCCCACGGCACGTTTTCTGTTGAACGGATATTTGCTCAAAGACGAGGCGCGCCAAGGTCGGATCATCAGTCTGTTCATGGATCACGGCATCTCGACAGACCGCCTGACCTTCTTGGGCGGCGGTCTTCACGCCGCGTTTCTGGCGCAATACGCCGAAGTCGACATCATCCTCGACACCGCGCCCTACTCAGGCGGGCTCACCACTTGTGAGGCCTTGTATATGGGCGCGCCGGTGCTAACGGTGCCGGGAGAGCGTTTCTGTGGCCGCCATGCGGCAGCGCATCTTATGAACGGCGGCTTTGCGGAAGGTGTCGCGGCTTCGGTGTCCGATCTCGTCGCCAAAGCAAAGGCCTTGGCCGCAGACAAGAATGCGTTGGCGACTCTGCGTCAAAATTTACGCGCAAAGTTCTTGGACTCAAGCGTTTGCGACGTGCCGGTTTTCTCGAAGGCTTTTTTCGCAACGCTCCGCGCCGAATGGAAGGCGCTTTGCGCGAAACGTAAAGCCTAATCCTATAAGCCCGCCGTCATAGCGCTGAGCTGCCGATTAACCACCGTCAACATAGACGGGCTCAACGCATCAGCGCCCTTCACTTCGGCCAGCACTTGATCGTAGCGGTCGATGCGCGCCTTATTATCCGCGATCCAGGTTTCCAACGCCTTCTCGGGCGCTAGTTTCCCTTTGCTCGCTGTGGTGACGCGTTGCGCCAGGCTCCGTTGATGGCTGAAGAGTTCCTCAATGGCGGCCGCGACAGCCAATCTGTCCCAATGACTGATGGTCGCGAAGGTCTCGGTGCGGGCGCGCAAGGCACCCAAGCCGAAGCGTTCGCCCACCAGGTAGTATATGCGCGCGGCCTGCGGCACAGTCTGCTTGGTGGCGGTAGCAAGAGTGGTGATGTCGTTGGCGGCGGCCAACCGGTAGATCGAGGCCACTTCTAAGGCCAGTTTTGCCGGTACGCCCTTTTCCTGATACATCTCGGCCTGACGTTTGATGTAAGCCGCGACCTCATCGGACCACACTGTGGGCAACGTCTTACGTAAAGCTTCTACGCCAGGCTTCAGGAATTCGATCTGCTTGGTCATGTTGATGGGCGTGGTGACATGACGCAGGAGCCACTGCACGCTCCGGCCCAGCATACGCGTGACTTCCAGCAGCATTTCCATTTGCAGGGTTGCCGGTACCTTATTGTCGAGCGCTTCGATAGCTTTCCAAATGTCGCGCAGGCCATAAGCGGCTTCCGTTACGGTATACGCGCGCGCCACATCGACAGGGCCTAAGCCGGTGCGTTCCATCAACGTCGTCAGGAACGATGGACCAACGCGGTTAATGACGCTGTTGGTAATGACGGTTCCGATGATCTCGCGCCGCAGCTTATGGCGCGAGATGGCCTCGGCGTATTTTTTGCGCAAAGGTGTTGGAAAATATTCCTGCAGGTCCTGCTCGGTGATGGGGTCGTCCGGCATATCGCTGGCGATGAGCTTTTCGTAGAGCCACATCTTGCTATAGGGCAGGAACACCGACAGCTCGGGGCGGGTCAAGCCTTGGCCCGCCGCCATACGGTCCTGAATCTCTTCGTCGTTGGGTAGAAACTCGAGCTCGCGGTTCAAAAGGCCTTCGCGCTCGAACAGCTTCATGGTGCGCTGCTGGGCATCGAGCAGTTGCGGCCCATGCTGCTGCATCATGCTGATGGTCTGGCTTTGCTGATAGTTATCGCGCAAGACCAAAAGCCCGACCTCTTCGGTCATCTCCGCCAGCAGTTTATTGCGCGCGGGCAATGTGAGCTTGCCTTTGCCCATTTCAACGTTCAACAGGATCTTGATGTTGACCTCATGGTCCGAACAATCGACGCCGGCCGAATTGTCGATGGCGTCGGTATTCAAGCGCAGGCCGTTTTTGGCGGCCTCGATGCGGCCGCGTTGGGTCATGCCGAGATTGGCGCCTTCGCCGACGACCTTGGCGCGGATTTGATCGCCGTTGACGCGGATCGCATCGTTGGCTTTATCCGACGCCTCGGCATTGGCTTCCGTTGAACTCTTCACATAGGTGCCAATGCCGCCAAAAAACAGCAAATCGACTTTGGCCTTGAGAATGGCGTTCATGATGTCAGCTGGTGTCGCTTCGGCTTTATTGATCTCCAGCAGTGCTTTCATCTCCGGCGAAAGTTTAATGGTCTTGGCACTGCGCTCGAAGATTCCGCCGCCCTTGGAGATCAGTTTGGCGTTGTAATCGGTCCAGTTGGAGCGCGGCAGTTTGAACATGCGTGCGCGTTCGGCGTAGCTTTTCGCCGTATCGGTCGGATTGGGATCGATGAAAATGTGCAGATGGTTAAAGGCTGCCAGCAATTTCGTATGCTTGGACATCAGCATACCGTTGCCGAAGACGTCACCCGACATATCGCCCACGCCGACACAGGTGAAATCTTGTGACTGCGTATCGACGCCGATTTCGCGGAAGTGGCGTTTTACGCATTCCCAGGCGCCGCGGGCTGTGATGCCCATGACTTTATGGTCGTAACCTACTGAACCCCCGGAAGCGTAAGCATCGCCTAGCCAGAAATTATATTCAGCCGATACGCCGTTCGCGATATCCGAGAATGTGGCCGTGCCTTTGTCGGCAGCGACGACAAGATAGGGATCGTCTTCGTCTTTGCGCACCACGTCGACGGGCGGCACCAGCCTGTCGTTGACGATATTATCGGTGATGTCGAGAAGGCCGCGTTGCAAAGTCTTATAGCATTCGATGCCTTCGGCCTGGAACGCTTCACGGCCGCCGGTCGTGGGCGGACGTTTGACAACAAAGCCGCCCTTTGAACCCGTCGGTACGATGACGGCGTTTTTCACCATCTGCGCTTTAACAAGGCCCAATACCTCCGAGCGGAAATCCTCGCGGCGATCCGACCAACGGATACCGCCGCGCGCAACCTTGCCGCCGCGCAAATGAATGGCCTCGACGCGCGGTGCGTACACGAAGACTTCCACATTCATGCGCGGCAGCGGCAGTTCTTCGATGGTGCGGCTGTTGAGTTTGAGGGAGATATAGGTTTTGGGGCTGCCATCGGCGGCCTTCTGGAAATAGTTGGTGCGCAATGTGGATTCGATGAGGTTCAGATAGCGCCGTAAAATTCGATCTTCGTCGGCATTGGTGACGGCATCGAGCGCGGCCAAGATCTCAGCGCGCAAGCCTTCCACTTTGGTGGCGGAGGCTTTGGCTTTTGTCCCCGTATTCAAAGTAGGATCGAAGCTGGTGAGGAACATCTGCACAAACAGCCGCGCCATTGCAGGATGAGTGGCGAGCGCGTTCTCGATATAGGCTTGCGAGAACGGGAAGGTGGCTTGGCGCAGATATTTAGCGTAAGCGCGCAAGATCGTAACCTCGCGCCAGGCGAGATCGGCAAGTGCTACTAATCTGTTGAAACCGTCGCTTTCCATTTCGCCGGCCCAAACGCGGCGGAAGGCCTCTTCGATCTCAGCGCGCGACTTGACGATGTCAATGGGCACATGTGTTGCCACGGTCATGCCGAAGTTCTGAAGCCAGACCGGCCCACGCCCACCGCTACTGCCCAAGGGCGTGATCTTGAACGGCTCCTCACCCATGACCTTGAAGCCCATGTTTTCCAAAACGGGCATCACGTCCGAGAGCGGCAAAGGCGAACCGACGTTGTAAATCTTGATGTAAACCGTGCCACCGGTGGCGCCGGGCGCTTGATAAACGTGGATGCCGACTTGTTTGCTTTCCGTGGCGGTATTGATGCGCGCCATGTCCGCCACCGCGGTTTCCGCGTCGAAGCGTTCCCGATAAGCAACGGGAAAGGCGTGGGCATAAACATCGAATTGGTTGCCGCCGTCGCGCTCGCCGCGCGTTTTGACGAGGGCCGCTCGGAAATCGTCGGTCCACGCGCGTGCTGCCTTGGTGATTTGGGCTTCGATGGCTTTAGCATCGATATCGGGCACATGCCCGGGACGCGTCGCGATGATGTAGTGGATGCGCGCTAAGGAACTATCGGTGACCTGGGTATAGAAGGACGATAGCCGTCCATCCAAAGCCTTGGTGAGAATATCGCCGATAGTCACACGCAAAGCGGGGTCGAAACGGTCGCGCGGAACATAGACCAACGCGGATGCAAATCGTTCGAACTGATCCTGGCGGATGAAGACAGCGGTACGCGGGCGCTGGAGCAAATGCAGAATGCCGAGCGCGGTCTTCAGAAGTTCGCTATCGGACGTTTCAAACAATTCATCGCGCGGCAGATTCTCCATGACATTTTGGAGGATCTTGTCGTCATGGCTGTGTTTGCGGAAACCGACACGGTTACGAATGCGGTCCAGCTTGTTGCGCAAGACCGGCACGAAGTTCGGGCTATTGGTGTAGACGTCGGCGGTGAATAGGCCGACCAGCAGATGAATGCCGGTGACGACACCCTTATCGTCGATGATCTTCACGGCCACCACGTCGAAATGCACACGCCGGTGAACGGTCGAGCGTTGGTTGGCCTTGAGAATCAAAAGAAGGTTGCGGCTGTCCAAGAAGGCGGCGAATTGCGGCGGTACGGGCTCACCGTCGGCGACGCCTTCAAAAATCATCAGGCGCGACTTCGTGAGCACACCCAGGCTGTGCTGCTGCTCAATGGTGAACTTACGGTTCTTGCCGCTACCGGTCAGGTTCAGGCGGCGATAACCGAGGAACGTGAAGTGATCGTCGTTCAGCCAATGCAGGAAGTCGGTGACTTCCTTCGTACGCGCCGGTTTTGCGCCCATCACGGGGCCGTCGAAATCCGTGGCGAAATGTCCGGCGATGCGCCGCATCGCCGCCCAATCGCGGACCGCGAGGCGCACGTCGTTCAGCACGGCCTTCAAGTTATCCCGCAGGCGATCGACCATTTCGTCTTCGCTATGGCCGGCGACCTCGATGTACATCACCGATTCCGTGGCGTCGCCTTTCTTCATGCCGACGCCTTCGTCGCCGCCCGATCGCAAAGCCGTCAAATTCCCATCGACGTCGCGTTGCACGGTCAGCACGGGATGAATCACCAAGAGGGGACCCATCTCCATGCGCTCGAGTTCGCAGGTGAGCGAGCTCACCAGGAACGGCATATCGTCGTTGACGATCTGGATGACCGAGCGCTCGCCGTTGGCGTTATTGACGATGCTGATTTTTGGCGTGCCGGTCTTTCGGTTCTGCAAGAGATCCCACACCGCCAGCGCGGTATCGCACAAAGCTTGTGGACTACGTCCGCTCAGTTCGTCCGGCGGACTGCCGGCATAGAACTGGCGCACGAAGCGTTGAAACAGATCGGAGTTCTTCGGGGGAGTTTTGGAGGCGACCTTTTTCTCGGCCGCAGCAAGGACGGTGGCAATGAGATCGGCAAGCTCGTGATTGGCTGCAATGGCGCTATTGGTCGTCATGTCCGGTTTCTCCCCCGCGGAGCATCCGGCAGCGCCGGGCGCCTCGTTTTCCGAAATGAAACGCCTGGCGTTGTTTTGCGGAACCTTTATGGAACCCGCCAAGGCCTTCGCAGACTTAGCATATCCGCCGTCGTCGGGCATGCCAATCGACACCCAAACGCCTCTCTAGCTCGTGAAGTTTCTGCGAAAACGAAAAGAGGCGGCAAAGCGCCGCCTCTTTCCAAATTTAATCCCAAACTTGCGGTGGTGGCGCGCTTTAGCCTCCAAGGAAGTCCTTTTTGCCGATCTCAATGCCGTTATGGCGCAAAATGGCATAAGCGGTCGTCGTATGGAAAAACAGGTTCGGCATGACGAAGTTGGTCAGGTAATCAATTCCGGTGAACTTCCGATCGCCAGTGCGTCCTTTAAGGATGATTTCCTTGCCTTCGGTGCCATCGATCTGAGCCGGGGTGAATGTCTGTAAAAAAGCGACGGTCTTGGCGATACGCGCCTTCAGATCGTCAAATGAGGCTTCGTTGTCCTCGTAGCTCGGCACTTCGACTCCGGCCAGACGGGCAGCGCCGCCCTTTACAATGTCGGAGGCGATCTGAACCTGACGCGAGAACGGCAGCATGTCCGGCGCGAGACGGAAATTAACCAGAACGCTTTGATCGATATTGCGTGCGGTGCAATGAGCGGCCGCCTTGTCGATGATAGCCGAGAGGTTGTTGAGGAAGCGGATCGCGACCGGAATACCGGCCTGATACATGGACAGGGTCATGGTTCTTTCTCCAAAGGTTAAATACGGGGGCTGTATGGGGGTTGCCGACAGCAGGCTGAGACATCAGTCAGCCGTCAGAATATTCCGGATGTGATTGAGTGTAGTGCCCTAGCCCCCAAAGGTCAGGCAGCATGTAGGGTCCCCTCGGGAAAAAGCGAGAGGGCGTGGGAAGAAATATCCCTGAAAATCAGGCAAAAATCTCAGGTGTTAGGCCGGCGCTGGTAAGGACTTTTGTCCTCGGCACGGTCGCCGAATTCCTCAAGATGATATTCAACGGCTGGGGTGCCATTTTTATAGGTGCAGCACCACCGCGTCGTCCCGTTGCCGTCATTATATATGCAGGTCACTGGTCGCTCGCCGTCGGCGGAGTAGATTTGCGCTAGATTCCGGGCCGACCTTACTTCCTGACAAGAAGCAATCCATATGAGGCGTCCGTCATCCTGTTCGTAATAAAGCGCAAGGCTTGCGCGCAGTCAAAGAGGCCGGCGGGCTCACACTGGTTCAGGAACCCGAAACCGCCAAGTATGACGGCATGCCCAACAGCGCGGTAGCCACCGGCCTTGTCGATAAGGTCATGGATATCCGCGATATGCCCGGCGCCATTCGCGACTACTTCGACCGTGGTCAGCCAGGCGCCGTGCGCTTGCCCGATGTCACGGACTTTTTGCTGAAAGTCTGTGAGGAGTTAAGATTCCGGCTGGGTCATGACTTCAGTCAATACAAGCGCACCACCATGCTGCGCCGCGTTCAACGCCGCATGCAGGTCGTAGGTGCGACAACCGGCGAAGCCTACCTGGAACAACTGCACGACCACAGCAACGAAGCGGACCTCTTGTTTCGCGATCTTCTGATTAACGTGACATGCTTTTTTCGCGACTCCGAGGCCTTCAATTTATTGCGCCAACAGGTCATCCCTGAACTTCTGCGCGATAAGGGTGCCAGCGACACCGTACGTATCTGGGCGCCGGGTTGTTCAAGTGGCGAAGAGGCTTACAGCATCGCGATCTTGATGGCCGAAGCGTTATCGCGCATGCGTACGCGGCCGGCGGTGCAAATCTTTGCAACCGATATCGACGAGCCGATGCTGCAGAAAGCCCGTGCTGCCAGCTAATGAAGATCACTTCAGTCGTTATCGCCCTATCTCTCTTGATCCCACTAACGATTACAGCAAGTGCTGCTTCCCATAAAAGCGGCTCCAGAGTTCACTCAGTTCGATCTCACGTGACTAGGCGTGGCACATATGTAGCCCGCCACTATCAAACGAATCCAAATCACACCAAGCGAGACAACTTCTCTACCAGGGGAAATGTGAATCCATATACGGGTAAGGCAGGGACACGATGATGTTAAAACGTCTCATATCGTCGCTGCGCTTCCAACTTCTATGAACGCTCTCTACGAAATCAGTCTGCTTATCAACCCGCGGGCAATGTCTTGAATGCGGGACTTGGCGAGCTGTACTTGAGCGGCGGGCGGCGCGACGCGGTCGACAGATAAGCGCAGCATCTCACGCAGACCGTTCGCCAACAGGGCGTGTGCACCGAAATAATAGCTGATGACGGCCACACCACCTGGCTTCAAACAGTCGGCAATCAGATCCAAAATGTGCTTCTGAACGTCGGGCGGCGTCACGTAAAGAACGCCGACATTATAAATGAGATCGAATTGACCCAGCTGATTCGGATCAAGGTCGAGAAAGTCGGCACAAACAACGCGACACCGTGCACCGAACTTTGCGCAACGCGTTGCGGCGTGGTCGCAAGCTGAACGGGAAAGATCCGTTCCCACCACGCGCCCTTCGGTCGACGTTGCAACATGTTCCAATTGCGCGCCGGTGCCACACCCCAGATCGAGCACATCGAAGTGTTTTTTTGGCGGCGCCACACCGTATAAAGCTGCCATGCCAAACACCGCCTCAGGGTCGATGCCGGCAATGGGCGGAGCGTCGAAGGGTGCTAAATCGTAACTGGCGGCGATCTCTGCATTCACCGCGCGCAGATCAGATTCTCTTGATACGTCTGCTGACATAAAGCGCTAAGGAGCGGGCGTTATCCGGGACACCTGACTATCTGCACGTGCGCGTTCCGCGCCATACTGAGCCTGTTGCAGTTGGGCGGAGGCTTGGTTTTGCACTTGCTGACGCTGCTGTTGAATAACCCGGCTTTGCGAATTTAGATCTGTCGGCTGCGCTTCGGCGCGGGCACGTCCGACAGCCGTCTGCGCATCGCGAACTTGAGCCAATGCCTGAGCTTGAGCCTGCGCGAGTTGCGCTTCCAACCCGTAAACCAATAACGCGCGCTGCGTCGCGGCACTTTGTTGGTTAGAGGGGGCTGGTACCGCCTGGTTGCTCGCCTGAGTTCCAGGTTGGTTGCTCTGTATGCTCTTCCGAATAGGGGTTGGTGTGGCGACTACAGGAGCAGTTGCGGTCCTGGTCGGCGCAGCATCTTGTCCGCCGCCGCTTTGCCGCAGCAGGTCCGTCCACTGCGCGGGCACCGGCTGCTGGCGCGATTTTGCGATATCGATCGCGGTACGAAGGTGCTCCGCTGCTAATACGTAAAGCTGTTTTTGAAAATAGGACTCTCCGAGAAGCGCCTGCATTTGGGCGTCCGGTTCGACAAGCCCCAGATAGCTATTGGCTGTTGTAATGGCGGCGTCGTAATTCCTCGCGGCGTAATCGGCTTTCGCCTCAGACCACAGACGTGTGATTTCGGAGGATTGCCAAGGAACCAAGCCCTTGGCGGGCTGCGAATCGTCATAGGCGTTCGCAGCGCTCGCGCTTCCCATAATCAGGAGCAAACAGAGAAAGCTCGATTTTGAAAGGCGCATTCACACTCCTTTCTGAAGCAAGCATTAGCGTGTGCCGTAGAGCGTAACACCGTTAATCCACGAAGAGTGAGTCAGATTGTTCAAATTGCCCCGCCAAGCATGAGCCCTAAATGAGCGAAACATTAAAAGCGTTTCGTGCTGCGCTGCACGCTCTTCAGCTCTGCCAATTTTATAACCATGAAATCCGCCCGGTCCTAGCCTTGATGGCCTTCGCTTGGGACCGTAGGGACGCCCGGCCCTGGCGGCATCTCATATACAGCGAACATAAGGGATAAAGTCGGGCGCTTCGTCCGTGGACCCTTCGGTTGCGTATGTTGGGGTTGATAGGATGAAGTTTAGCCGCGCTATATCCGGAAAGATTTTTTTTGCCGCGCTCATGCTCATCGCTGTGATGGGTCTGCAGCCGTCCGCGCTCCGCGCTCAGGTCCTCAAACCTTCCGAGGAAGATATCGTCGATACGCTCGATGTGCGTATGGATCAGCTCCCGTCCGACGCCACCGAGCTGAAAATCGGCTTAGGCCCGGTGGTGACTTCGACTCTGGACGGCCCCGGCCACCAAAAAGTACGTCCCCTTCCGTTGGTCTTTTTTCATTACAAAGATTACGTGGCGCTCGATGAGAACGAATTGCGCCTCAACGTGTTGCCCCCCGACAGCGCCCTTGCAGCTGCCGGCGTGCGCTTAGGCCCCATGGCGGAAGTCAACTTTGGCAGCCGCACATACAGTACGGGCGTCAGCACACCGGGTCGTGTCGGCACGAGCTTGGAAATCGGCGGTTTCGTCAGCTACAGTTTTGGCCCGGCGCGGCTGCGTGTTCGCGCACGTCAGGATGTGCTTGACGGTCATAAAGGTGCGATCGCCGAGTTCGATTTCCGGACCGGTATCTATCAGCACGGCGGCCTTACACTCGCTGTCGGTGCGATGACGACGTGGGGCAGCCGGCGCTATATGGACTCTTTCTACGGTGTATCCCCAGCTCAATCCGCCCATCTAAGCATACCGATCTACGCGCCCCACTCAGGACTCAAGGACGCGAGCGCCAGCCTCATTGGTGAATACATCCTGACCGGACCATGGTCCTTGGCGGCGAGCGTTCAGTATGTGCGGCAGCTGGGTGAGGCCCTGGATAGCCCGATTGTGATGCGCCGCGGCTCTCAGGACCGAATCAACGGTGGCGTATTCGTGCTGTACAAGTTTTAGTGACGCGATCCGTCGACATCGAACCGCTGGATTGGGTCACCGCGCTGTAAGCGCTCTGCCATGATCGTATATGCGGCTTCCAAATCTCGCGTGGTGGCGAGCGTATCGAAAAGTGGCGCGGAATCCCTGGCATGCAAAAGCTTCTGCCGCATAGTGCGTAACGCATCCGGCGATCGCCATAACTCCAGTGCCTTTGCTTCAAAAGCTGCGGCGTTCTCGGTCGCGAGTTCGGACAGCCCAACGGCATTGAGCAGACTCGCCGCGACCCGTCCGGCAAAGCCTTTGCCACGGCATGTTATTACCGGCAGGCCCATCCACAAGACGTCCGAGGCAGTCGAATGCGCATTGCAGGGAAGCGTGTCGAGAAATAAATCGCCCCAGACCGTGCGGCGTAAATGCTCCTGATGCGGCAGGAACGACGCGAAGAAAAGCCGCTTGGGATCGACACCGCGATTTTGTGCTTCACGGCGCAGATTATCGGCAAACAAGGTGCTGCTGGTTTGCAGTTGCCACAACACACTGCCCGGCGCTTCGCGCAAGATGCGCATCCAGGATTCAAAGGTCTTGGGCGTGAGCTTGTAGCTTTCGCTGAAATTGCAGAACACGAACGCATCGTCGGGTAACCCAAATTCAGCTCGTGTCGCGCCGAGCGCGGGTGTCACGCGCTTGGCGTCATTCACTTGGTAGCAACCCGGCAGAATGACGACCTTCTCGGTATAATATCGTTCTTGATCTTCCGGGATCACGTCACGGTCGGCGACGATATAATCGATATAGTCCGCACCCAGCGTGCCAGGAAAGCCCAGGTAGTTCACTTGGATCGGCGCAGGACGCAGCGCAAAGACGTCCATGCGCGACAATCCGTAATAACCGTTCAGATTGATAAGAATATCGATGTCGTGATCGGCGATGCATTTTGCGGCGTCATGACTGCTCAGTGCGGCAATGGGAATGATTTTATCGAAAGCATTTTCCAAGCGGCGGCGCATGGGGCCGCCGTCGTCGCGGCCATTGTCGAAAGCAATGACTTCAAACTTGTCGCGGTCGTGGCTTTCGAAAAGCCCGACGGTCAGATGTGACGTCGTATGTTCACGGAACTCTCCGCACACATATCCCAGCCGTATTTTACGCACGCGTGCGGCTGCGCGCTTCATCGGGATCGCGGCCCCCGGAAATCTGTCCGTGGCATGAATTTTTGCGCAAGCCTGCAAAGCCGCGGGCAAGTCCGACAAAGCTTGGTAAATGAAGGGTTGTACAACGCGCTCGCCGGCATTAACGCCATCGTCGATGCGCTGTTTTTCTTGGTCGACGTCGTCCCAGTCAGCGACAAACATTTTCAAATGCAACATATCGCCGCGCGCATAAGGGTAATCGGGCTGCAGCTGGATGACTCGTTTTAAATCTTCCAGGGCCGGCCCGGCGATGCGCAACTTGCCCCACTGCAAGCTCGCGCGGTTATAAAGCGCATGGACATAATCCGGCTTAATCTTGAGAGCGGCATTGAGATCTGCAAGCGCTTCGTCAACCCGGCGCATATTCTCAAGAATGCCTGCGCGCCCATTGAGCGCGTCGACGTGCTGGGGATTTATCGCGAGCGTTCTATTGAAACACTCCAGAGCGCGCACGGATTGCCCGAGCTCTTTCAAAGTTAAACCCCAATTGTTCCAGGCTTCAGCGTGATCGGGCTTGAGCGTAAGCGCGCGGCCAAAACTCGCCAACGCTTCGTCGTAAACACGCAAGCGGTGCTGCGCGAGGCCGCGATTGTTGTGCGCTTCGGCAAGGTTGGGATCCAGCGCAAGGGCACGGTCAAAATGCCCGATGGCTTCCGTGAAGCGACCGAGGAAATAATCCACGGTACCCAGTCCATTCAAAGCATTTGGATAATCGGGCTTGATTTTAAGAGCCTGCTCGAACGTTGCGCGCGCCTCATCGAAGCGCGCCAGATCGATCAGGACAATGCCGCGGTTAAAGAGGAGTTCCGGCCACGTCGGATACTGTTTGAGAACGGTGTCGTAATCGGCCAAGGCCTCTGTGCGACGACCTAAAGCGCGTAACGTATTACCGCGTGCGATTAAGATGTCTGGATTTCCAGGCTCGGCCGCAAGCGCCTGACCGAGGCTTGCCGTCGCGGCGTCGTAACGCCGCAGATAGCTCAAAGCCATGCCGCGGTTGAAATGCACACCGGGAAAATTTGGATTGAGTTCCGCAACGCGATCAAAGCTAGCCAACGCTTCCTCGAAGCGCCGCAGATTCTGCAAGGCGTGACCGCGAAAGACCAAAAACTCAAGCTGCTGCGGCGCAATCTTAAAGATCGGAAGAGCGTCGTGTAGGGAAAGAGTGTG
>CAITZE010000141.1 GCA_903896775.1 uncultured bacterium | reverse complement strand
GCGACGGCGACCAAGCTTAAAATCCGGAGTTTCATATTATTCCCCTAAGGTTTAGTGACTTAAAATGATGAGTACTGAGCTGACGACCCGAAAGGCCCAGCGCAATTTCGACCTTCTTTTACCAGTTAAATGCCAGGAATCAATAGCGTACCGCAGCGCACGCGCACGTTATGGGCGGTAAATATAACGCACTTCCCGCAGATTGGGCCAGAAAATAAAAAAAAACTCAACAGTTCCAATGGTTAAGGTCTAGCCAAATCAAAGTGTTGCAGCTTGGTACTAGGACTCTGAAAAGTTCTGATTATGGCGAAAGCGGCGACCAAGCCGGATCGGAAGCGTCCTGAGGCGTGACAATTTCTCTTTGGTTGTAGCCGCTTAAGTCGATCGAAAAGAGCCGTGTCCGGCCACCGTTGGGCGACTGCGCAAAGTACATCAGCACGCGGCCGTTGGGCGACCAGGTCGGTCCTTCCACAAGAAAGCCTTGCGCCAAAAGTCTCTCACCCGAACCATCGGGCTTCATCACGCCAATGTAGAAATTGCCGTCAGAGGTCGCGTACCGCGTGAAAGCGATCAGATCACCGCGCGGCGACCATACAGGCGTGCCGTAACGTCCCTTGCCTTGACCGAAACTAATGCGCTGCTGATTCGAGCCATCAGCATTCATCACATAAATTTGCTGCGTGCCGCCACGATCCGAAGCGAACGTCAATTGATCGCCCTTCGGCGAATAACACGGCGAAGTATCGATGGCCGGATTATCGGTCAGGCGAACCATGTGACGGCTGCGCAAATCCATCGTGTAGACATCGGAGTTGCCGTTCAACGACGCCGCGAATGTCACGCTATTGCCGTCGGGCGAAAAACGCGGTGCGTAGGTCATGCCCGGAAAATCGCCGAGGACTTCCTGGCGCCCGGTATCGATATTGAACATGTACACGCGCGGCACATTCTTGAAGTACGAGAGATATGTGATCTCGGGTCCGGTCGGCGAAAAACGCGGCGTCAACACCAGCGCAGAACCGTCCGTCAGGTAACGGTGATTAGCGCCGTCTTGATCCATGATCGCCAAACGCTTCACGCGATTAATCGCGGGGCCGCTCTCGGCGATGTAGACGATGCGGGTATCGAAATAACCACTTTCGCCGGTGATCGTTGAATAGATCAGATCGGCGATCATATGCGCGACACGGCGCCAATTGCCTGTATCTGTGCCGTAGCCCTTGCCTTCCATCTGCTGTCCGCCGAACACATCCCACAAACGGAACGCAATGCGGATCTGGCCATTGGGCTGCATATCGACGGAGCCTTGCACGAGCGCTTGCGCCGCCAGCGTGCGCCAGTCGGCAAAGCGCGGCTGCACATCCAGCGACGACAATTCCTGCAAGAAACCCTTCTGATCGAGCGGACGGAACAAGCCCGAGCGCTCAAGATCTTTGGCGATGACGTCGGAGACATCCTTGCCCATCTGCTTCAATTCTTCGGTGTTGCCGGGAAACACAGGAATTGCAATCGGCATCGGTTCGACGCGCCCGCGTGTGATGTCGATTCTGGCCTGGGCGTAAACTTCCGGCGCGTTCACCGCCGCCAGTAGAGCCACAGCACAGGCCAAAAGGATTTTCTTCAAAGCGTTCCGCATCACGATTTATCCGTTCCCGAGTGTTGTCGCAGAGAGGCCGCGAGCGGCCAGCATGTGCGGCGATTGTGGCGATGGCGTGTCAATGTTGCAAGCCAGCCCTGGAGTGTAGGTCGAACCCTTAACGCTGTGACACAGTGAGTTGATCCGCCCTGAGTGACGCGTCAGTTGATACGTCAATTGATACGCCCTTGGGGCGAGAAGTTCATGATGATCTCTTTAAGCTCATTATAGTGTTCCGGTGAAATCGGAATATTGCCGCAGCCTAGAACCGCGTTGCGCGCCGAGTTGGCAAACGTGCGGAAGGCGGAATCAACAAAATAGCGGGTCATATCGACAATTTCCGCCCGCGCC
Source organism: uncultured bacterium (assembly GCA_903896775.1). Taxonomy (GTDB): domain Bacteria; phylum Pseudomonadota; class Alphaproteobacteria; order Rhodospirillales; family Rhodospirillaceae; genus SHVO01. Next base: position 2,935 of record CAITZE010000141.1, on the reverse strand, counting down.
GAACCATCGGGATTGATGAAGACCTTAATCTCGGCCGACAGGTTCTCAACGCCCTCTTTGCCCGGGTCGATGCGCCAACATCCCTCAATATGTCTACGGATAGCGTCGAGCTCCGTCATTGTCGCTCGGTCCGAAATATTGGGCGCCACATTGTTGGTTGGCGGCGCTTTGGTATCGGCGGCTTGTTGCTGTTTAGGCTGCGGCTGATTCTTTTGCATATCCTTCAGCAGCTTTTGCAGCATCGCCACGTCGTCCTTTTTGTTCTTGGGCGGCGGCGGCGTCGGTTTGGGCGGCGGCGGCTTCGGCGCAGGCTCGGGCTTCTTTTCGGGCTCGGGTTTGGGAATAGGATCAGGCTTGGGCGGCGGCGGCATTGTATCTGGCGACGGCGCGTCGGCGGCCTGCGTCGGTTTAGGCGGCTCCGGCGTTACGGGCTGCGGTTCGGGCGCAGGTGTCGGCGTCGGCGGTGGTGCTGCCGATGTAATATCCTCGATCGGCACAAGATCGACGATCAAGGGCTGCTCCTGCGGCAGCTCGCGCTTCAAGAACGGCAAGCCGGTCCAGGCCAAGGCAACGATGCTGGCATGCAGCACGATCGAAAGAGCGTAGCCCTGACGGGTTGCGCTCTGGCTGCTGTAACTTGGTCTGGTGGACTCGCGCGCCATATTCTTCGGTCAGCTTCTTCTTAGATCAGCGGGGTGTTTTCTGGGGCTTCCGGGGATCTGTCACAAAAGCCACCTGGGTGATGCCAGCGGCAGTAACGCTCGCCATCACGTCCATCATGACACCGTAAGAAACATCCTTGTCGCCTTTGACGTAGACGCGCACCTGCGGATTGGCTTCACGTATAGCGGCAAGTCTTCCCTGAAGTGTGTCGGCGTCCAATTTGACGGCATCTTGCTTGGCGGCATTCAGCGTCACCGTGCCGTCTTTCTCGACGGTCAGCGTCAACGCGGTATTGTCTTGCGGCAATGAACGCGCGCGCGATGTCTGCGGCAGATTGACGTTTACGCCCGTGGTCAACAGCGGCGCCGTGACGATGAAAATCACCAGCAGCACCAGCATCACGTCCACCATCGGTGTGACGTTGATTTCCGCGACCGGAGCGAAAGCGCGGCGGCTGGTCTTGGTGCCGGACGATGGTTTTATGAAAGCTGCCATTTATTTGATGTCCAGTTGCCGCGACAGAATCGCGCCGAATTCGCCAGCAAAGTTCTCCAGACGCAGCGCGTAGCGCGCGAGGTCGCTGGAAATTTTGTTGTAGAACACCACCGCCGGAATAGCGGCGACGAGACCCAAAGCTGTCGCAAACAACGCTTCGGCAATGCCGGGCGCGACAGTCGCCAAGCTGGTATCAGCCGCGGCACCGATCGAGGTGAAGGTATTCATGATGCCCCACACCGTGCCCAAGAGACCAAGGAACGGCGACACCGAACCGGTGGATGCGAGGAAGATCATACGACGGTTCAACTGATCCATTTCGCGCTCGAGGCTAATTTTCATGACGCGGTCCATGCGCTCGGCCACGGCAGCGGTACCGGTCGCGGGCGGCAAGCCACCCTTGCCCGCAGACCTACGCCACTCTTTCATGGCCGCAACGAAGATCGATGACATGGGGTCTTTCGGGCGTTGCCCGACGCGCTCAAACAATTCTTCGAGCGAGCTGCCCGACCAGAAACGTTCTTCGAACTGCTCGGCTTGGCGGGCCAACGAACGCAGCCGCAGAATTTTGTCGAAGATGATGCCCCAGCTCCACAGCGACGCGAAGATGAGCAATCCCATAACGCATTTGACGATGATGTCGGCCTGTAGAAATAAGGTCCAGGCCGAGAGATGAATCACGGCTGGCCCCGCCATTGCCGCTGTCGCTATATTAGGTTCCATTCCACGCTACCTCATTTTCATTCGTTCGTTTGCCGTCTTCCGGCCATCGTTTTAATTCAAGTCTCACTTGGAGTTATATAGCCTTGCAGAACATCACGAACCTGGTCGGGAATACGGGTCGGTCTGCCGTTCATTCCCACACAAACCACGCGCGCCTGAAAGCTCGCGATCTCTTCATTGCCGCTGGCCGGCCGCTTGACCGCTTGACGCATGACCACCTTGGTCCCGCCTAGTTCGATAAGAGATGTTTCGACCAGCAATACATCGTCTAATTTCGCCGACCGCGAATAATTGACCTCTCCAGCGTGCACGACAAATTGCATACCGCTTTCTTCACGCAGGCGGTGCTGCTCGATGCCCAAAGTGCGCAGCATCTCGGTGCGGCCGCGTTCGGCGAATTTGAGATAATTTGCGTAATATACAATACCACCCGCGTCGGTATCCTCGTAGTAGACGCGGATCGGAAATACATGCACCTGACCGCGCATCACGCCAGTTGTTGGCACCAACGATTGCGACGATGCGTCGTTCATCATCGCTCTCCATCTTCATCGAGCAGATTGAACTGGGCAGGATCGCGGCGCGGCGGTGTCAGACCCATCTGCTTATAACCGGCGTCGGAAATGACACGACCGCGCGGCGTGCGTTGAATCAATCCCTGTTGAATAAGGAACGGTTCAATAACGTCTTCGATGGTGTCGCGTTCCTCGGCCAGCGCCGCAGCGAGGGTTTCGACGCCAACCGGACCACCGGCATAATTTTGCGCAATGCAGGCAAGATAGCGCCGATCCATAGCATCAAGTCCGAGTGCATCCACATCGAGACGGCGTAAAGCCTTATCAGCCACAGCAATCGTAATTTCGGGTTCGTTGTCGACAGCGGCAAAGTCGCGCACGCGCTTGAGAAGACGGCCGGCCACACGCGGCGTTCCGCGCGAGCGTTTGGCGATTTCCAGCGCGCCATCCTGCGAGATCGGCAGTTCTAGCAAGCCGGAAGAGCGCGTCACGATGCGCTGCAATTCTGTGACGGTGTAAAACTCCAATCTAGCCACGAT
>CAITZE010000140.1 GCA_903896775.1 uncultured bacterium | reverse complement strand
TTCAAGCGATAGTACAAGTCTTCGCGGAACATACCCAGCTTGATGAGCTGCGTAAGATCGCGGTGAGTCGCCGCGACAATGCGCACATCGGCTTTGATAGGCGTGCGGCCACCAACGCTGGTGTAGCGTCCGTCTTGCAACACGCGTAGCAGCCTGGTCTGTGCTTCCGGCGGCATATCGCCGATTTCGTCGAGAAACAGCGTACCGCCTTCGGCCTGCTCGAAACGGCCAGACACGCGATTCATCGCGCCGGTGAAAGAGCCCTTCTCGTGGCCGAACAATTCACTCTCGATAAGCTCGCGCGGGATCGCGGCCATGTTGACGGCGACGAAAGGTCCGCCGCGTCGGCGGCCAAAGTCATGCAGCGCGCGCGCAACAAGCTCCTTACCGGTGCCGGATTCGCCCGTGATCATCACGGTCAAATCCGTATTCATCAAACGTGCGACAGCCCGATAGATATCTTGCATCGCCGGTGAACGACCGACGATGGGCAGGCGCTCCGCCGTTATGTCGTTGGCCGGCGCCTGATCGCTGGGCTTCATCGCCAATGCGCGATTAACCACCGCGACGAGCTCGCCGAGATCGAAGGGTTTGGGTAAATATTCAAACGCGCCGCGTTCCGCGGCTTTAATGGCGGTTAGCAGTGTATTCTGCGCGCTCATCACAATGACCCGCAAATCGGGACGCAGCTTTTTAATGCGCGGAAGCAGGTCGAGCCCGTTCTCATCGGGCATGACGACGTCGGTAATCACGAGATCGCCGTCGCCGTCGGAAACCCAGCGCCACAACGTGGCGGCATTGCCCGTCGTGCGAACATCATAGCCGGCGCGCCCGAGCGCCTGCGTGAGAACCGTGCGGATGCCGTGATCGTCGTCGGCTATCAGAACTGTGGCGGGACTCATCAGCCTTCCCCTATCACGATCGGCAGCATGATCTTGAAGACCGTGCGGGCGTGCGAACTCTCGAACTCGATAATGCCGCCGTGATCGCTGATGATTTTCGCGACGAGCGCCAAACCCAATCCACTGCCTTTGGGCTTAGTGGTGACGAATGGATCAAACAAATAAGGGCGTAAGTCCTCGGGAATTCCCGAGCCGTTATCTTGCACCGTCACAACCAGCGGCAATTGGATGCGTCCACTGGCACCCGATACTGCAACGCGTACGCCCGGCTGGAACGAAGTAGAAAGGATGATCTTGCCGCCTTTGGACGGCACCGCTTCGGCGGCATTCTTCACGAGGTTGAGAAACACTTGAACCAATTGATCGTGATTGCCGTTTACAGACGGTAGCGACGGGTCGTAGCGCTCAACGAATTTGACCGAGGCGGCAAAACCATTTTCCGCCACGCGGCGCACCCGCTCAAGCACGGCATGGATATTCACCGGCGTACGCTCGAGCGGACGGTCGTCGGAAAACACTTCCATGCGATTGACCAGCGCCACGATGCGGTCGGCTTCGTCGCAGATCAATTGCGTTAGCTTGCGGTCTTCTTCGGCCGCACTTTGGCCAAGCAATTGCGCGGCGCCGCGAATTCCCGACAGCGGATTTTTGACTTCGTGCGCCAACAGGCCAGCCATGGCGGTCATAGAACGGGCCGAGTTGCGATGCTCAAGCTGCTGGCCGATCTTGATAGCGCGGGTTTGTTCCTGCAGCGAGACCACCACCCAGCCAGGCGTGTCGGCAATTGGCGCGACATGCACCGACATCGTACGCACGCCGGTTTTGGGCGTATCGAGCACGACGCCATAAGCTGACATGGGTGAATCGGAGGCAGCTGCCTGCTCCACGAGCGCAAGCAGCGGGCCTCGCGGCGGGAGGATGTCGGCCAACGGGCCGCCGGTGAGAATAGGTGCACTGCTTTGGAAAAGTTGTTCGGCGGCGCTATTGGCGTAGCGCACGACCTGAGTTTCATCCACCACGAGTGTCGCCGACGGCAAAGCACCTAAAACCGATTCCGCACTAAGGCTGGGCCCGGTGTTCTTGCTTGCAGGATCTGGGCGGAAAAAGGGAATCGTGACGGGCATTATGCGGCTTCTTTCAGAGGTGATGAGTCGGCCGCAAAAC
>CAITZE010000139.1 GCA_903896775.1 uncultured bacterium | reverse complement strand
GGCGCCGGCGCCGGCGCCGGTGTGGGTTGGGACAAGTGGCACAATGTCCGCGGCGGCGCTTCGGGCACGTTCCCGGTCGGCACGGCGCTCTATGACAATCGCGATGCGGCCTTCCAATGGCAGGGCATTGCCGGTGTGTCGCACTCGCTCACCGATAGCCTCGATATGTACGTTGAATACCGCTACATCGGCCTGCAGGGCGTGAAGTTCGCCGGCGTGACAGCGGGCTCGGCGGCCTGGAGTCATGACGACCGCAGCCACAACGCCCTGGTCGGTCTGCGCTATAACTTCTAAACGAGACCGCTAACGCTATACCGTAAGACTGCTTTTAAGCAGCACCCTCCGTGGAGCAATCCACGGAGGGTTTTTATTTGAGGGTTTATTCGGTGTCGTAGCTGAGCAAAGCCTGGAAAGGCATGTCGAGTTTGGCGCGGCCCTTCAGGAACGACAGCTCGATGATCGCGAGCGAACCCACCACCTCGGCACCGCTTGAGCGTACCAGATTGGCCGCCGCCATCATGGTTCCGCCGGTAGCCAGCAGATCGTCGACAATGACAACACGTTGGCCGGGCTTCACCGCATCTTCCTGAATTTCTATAACGTCGGTGCCGTATTCCAAACCGTAAGAATGCGACTTCACTTTGCCGGGCAGCTTGCCAGACTTGCGGATCATCGTGATGCCGCACTTCAAAGGGATGGCTACGGGTGCTGCGACCAGAAATCCGCGCGCATCGATGGCGGCCAACACATCGGGCTTCCACGGCCGCAAGATTTCCGTCATGCGCTGCACGGCGGTGCTCCACGCCTCGGGATGGATCAAAAGGGTCGAAATATCGAAGAAATTGATGCCCGGTTTTGGGAAATCGGGAATCTGGCGAACGTGCTTTTTAAGGTCCATAGAACAGCCTGCCCCTTGTAACAATGCTGCCCAACATTAAATGGATTTTGCGCCTTACCGCCAGTCTTTAAGCGGGCAGTCCTTATGCAACGAGTCCTTATGCGCTAAGGTGGGTGGATCGAATCTGTTCTTTTGGGGGCCCTATGTTCTCGACTCTGCCGCTTTATCTGGCTTTCGTCGGCACGGCTGTTGGCCTGCTCGCGGCGGCTCTCGCGATCTACATCATGATCACGCCCTACCAGGAAATCCGCCTGATCCGGGCCGGAAACAAAGCTGCCGCCTATAGTTTCGGCGGCACCGCCATCGGCATGGCGATCGTGTTGTACAGCACCGCGTCAGGCACCTTCGAGATCGCGGACTTGGCGGCCTGGGGCGCGGTCGGGCTGGTGGGCCAGATCCTGGTGTTCCTGCTGGTTTCGCTGATGATCCCCGGCCTGAAACAGGGCCTGGAGGAAGACCGCGAAGCTTACGGCATCCTGCTCGGCACGCTGTCCATCGCCATGGGCATCATCAACGCCGGTGCGCTCAGTGCCTAATTCAAAAATGCGTAAGTCGCATTACGTCACGCTGCTATTGGCGAGCGCGGCCATGACTGCCGTGTCGGGTTGCGATGAGCACGGCATGACCAAAGACAACGTGAAGCTCTACAGCGATCCGGCGGCGTGCTCGCAAGACCTGGATGCCGATGCCTGCGAAAAGGGTTTCGCGGCGGCCAAGGAAGAACACGCCAAGGAAGCGCCCAAGTATCCGACCCAGGCCGATTGCGAAGCTGCCGGTTTCCAGCGCTGCGAAGTAACAGCGGTGCGCAATGTCGATGGCGGCTATAGCAACTTCTTCATGCCGATGATGATGGGCTATATGATGAGCCGCGCGCTCAACGGCGGCGGCTACGGCGGTTATGGTTATGGTGGTTTCGGGAGTGGCTTTGGCCGCCCGGTTTACACCGACCGTAACGGCTATCTCTATACGGGCGGCACCACCGTGGGCCAGGTGCCGCCGGGCACAACTTCGCTGGGATCAGCGGGCGTGCCTTTGCGCAGCGTCTCGCGCGGCGGCTTTGGCAGCAGCGCCTCGGGCTTCGGCGAAGCTTACAGCAGCGGCGGTTCGTAAACCGTGCAGCGCATCTCTCTCTCGCCGCGTCCCGATTGGAAAGCCAAGGTCGAAGCCATCGGTTTCAACTGGCATTCCGCGCCGACCGCGGATGATCCTGTCGGAACCTATTGGGATGAAAGCGCCTATTGGAAGTTGACGTCTGAAGAGGTGGATATCCTTGAAGCCGCGACTAACGGACTGCACGAAATGTGCATTGCCGCTGTCGGCGCCGCCATAGATCGCAAATTGCTGCCGCACTTTGGCTTCGATGCGCGCACCATCGCGGTGATCGAAGAGTCCTGGAGCCGCGAGCCCGAAGACGAGCCCAGTCTCTATGGCCGTTTCGATTTCGCCTTCGACGGCAGCGGTCCACCAAAGATGCTGGAATACAACGCCGACACGCCGACGGGATTGTACGAAGCCTCAGTCGTGCAGTGGACGTGGCTGGAAGAACGCTTTCCCAACAGCGATCAGTTCAACTCCATTCACGAGGCTCTGGTCGCGGGCTGGCGCAAAATTCGCGCCCATTTGCCGAGCGAGTCCGAGGCCGCAGCGCTGCATCTCACCTGCCTCATGCCTCACGCCGAAGACGAAGGCACGCTGCGCTATATGCTCGATACCGCGCTGGAAGCGGGCTGGACCGCGAAGACCATCGCCGCCGCCGATATCGGCTGGGCAACGCCCGCCGAATCCCCCAGCGACGATGCGCGCGGCATGTTCGTCGATCTGCAAGAGCACGACATCCACACCCTGTTCAAGATCGTGCCGTGGGATTGGATGCTGTCGGACCTTTTTGGTGTGCGTCTTGCGATGGCGGTCAAAGACAAACGCCTCGCCGTAATCGAGCCAGCGTGGAAAATGGTCGCGGCAAATAAAGCCATTCTCGCGCTGTTGTGGGAGATGTATCCCAATCAGCCCAATCTGCTGCCGGCTTTTATGGACCGGAAGAGCTTCGCTGCCGGAAGCAAAGTTGTCGCCAAGCCCTTGTTGGGCCGCGAAGGCGCCAATATCTCCATCGCTGTATTGGGCGAGGGCGGCAAGATCGAAGGCGCGCCTATCGCCAGCATGGCGGGGGCTTACGGCGCGGAAGGTTACGTCTATCAAGCATTGACGCCATTGGCGACAGCACCGGATGCCAACGGCCAAACCCATCACGCGGTGATCGGCAGTTGGGTGGTCGACGGTGAAAGCCGGGGCATCGGCATTCGTGAAGATGCCGGTCTTATTACCCACAACCGCAGCCGCTTCGTGCCGCACCTATTTTCGTAAGGCGCTGGTAACGCTCACTAAATAGGTAAGCATTATTTTTGCAAAAATCTCGAACGATCTCCCGAGCTGGGAGTTCTTACTTCAATAGGCAGAGTCCCGATGCCGGCGAAGCCGGAATGGAGGACGCTGATAGCCGCGATGCCAGGGTATCTCGGAGAGGTGGGCTGAAGTGGCCGTCATTTTAATCGTTGAAGACGAAACGATTATCCGCGAACTCGTGGAAGCGACGATCCAAAGTAGGGGTTATCAAACACTTTTGGCTAGCGATGTCGACGAAGCACTCGTTCATTTGCGGTCGCCACAGGCGATCGACGCACTTTTCACCGACATTTATCTCAAAACCCTTTACACCACCGGCAACGCCCGTTCCGAGAAGATGAATGCCCTGTTCCTTGAGGGGGCATTTTGCCTTCGCAAGCCCTACACCGACAAACAGCTCCAACATCAGCTTGGAGATATGGTCGCAGCCTAGATCCGGCGCGCCCGATTGGAAATCATATGCCTGACAATGACGTGATCGATACGCGCCAGCAGGCGAACGAAGTGCTGCTGAAAGCCGGCGCGCTGCAGCGCGCGATTCTTAATAGCGCCAACTTCTCCAGCATCGCCACCGATGCCAAGGGCGTCATCCAGATCTTCAATATCGGCGCCGAGCGTATGCTGGGCTATACCGCCGACGAAGTGATCAACAAGGTCACGCCCGCCGATATCTCAGATCCGCAGGAAGTGATCGCCCGTGCCGCGGCGCTGAGTGTCGAATTGGGAACGCCGATCACGCCGGGTTTCGAGGCCCTCGTCTTCAAAGCCTCGCGCGGCATCGAGGATATCTACGAGCTGACCTACTTCCGCAAAGACGGCAGCCGCCTGCCGGCGGTGGTCTCGGTCACGGCGTTACGTGACGCGGATCAAGCCATCATCGGCTATCTGCTGATCGGCACCGACAACACCGCGCGCAAGCAGGCCGAAGAGGCACTGCTCAAGGCCGGGGCGCTACAGAACGCCATCTTCAACAGCCAGAACTTCTCCAGCATCGCCACCGACGCCAACGGCGTCATTCAGATTTTCAATGTCGGTGC
>CAITZE010000138.1 GCA_903896775.1 uncultured bacterium | reverse complement strand
GTGGTCTTGCCCGCATCGGGATGCGAGATGATGGCGAAGGTGCGCCTGCGCGCGACTTGATCCGTGAGCGCTGACATTATTAGTCCTCGAAGGCGTCGAGTTGCAGCGCGACCTTAAGGCCGTCGAGATTGTCTTTCACCGTGATCTGGCAGGACAGACGAGAGAACTCGGTGCGGTAGTCGGAGTTATCCAACAGGTCCAGCTCTTCACCGCGCGCGCGGCCCACTTTATCGATCCACGCTGGATCAATCGCAACATGGCACGTTGCGCAGGCCATGGCGCCACCGCATTCGGCACGGATCGGCAGCCCGGCGTGGCGCAGCTCTTCCATGAGAGAGCCACCGGCTTTGACCGTCACCTCTTGAACGGTGTCGTCCGGCAGCGTCACGACGATCTTCATAGTGGGCCTTTGGTTCGTCCAAGGCCGAATGGATCGTTACGGAACGCCCAATTTGGCCTGGATGGCGGAGCTGGAGGTCGTGTGTTCGAACCTCAGCTTTTGGTTGGGCCTTGCATAATGGAAACAGGCATGGGCCATCAAGGCCGATTCATGGAAACCCGACAGGATGAGCTTCAATTTCCCCGGGTAATGGCACATATCCCCGATGCAGAAGATGCCGGGCGTGCTGGTTTCAAAGGTTTCCGTCGAAACCGCGACCCGGTTGGTGTCCATGTTAAGGCCCCAGTTGGCGATGGGGCCCAGCTTCATGGTCAAACCGTAGAAAGCCAGCATGGCGTCGCAGGCGACATCGAATTCACCTTTCTCGGTGCTTTTGAGCGTCACGGACTTCAACTGCCCACCCTCGCCGTTAAGGCGCAGAATATCGCCGATGGCGAGATTGACCTTGCCGGTGTTCACCAGCGCATACATCTGATCGACGGTCACCTGCATGCCGCGGAATTCGTTGCGCCGGTGCACAAGCGACATTCCGGCCACAAATGGGCTCAGGTTCACGGTCCAATCGAGCGCGGAATCGCCGCCGCCGGCGATGAGCACGTTGAGCCCGCGAAACTGGTCCATCCTGCGCACGGCATAGAACAACGACTTGCCTTCGAATTCCTCCAGCCGGTCGAGCTTGGGCTTTTTCGGCATGAAACTTCCGCCGCCGCCCGCGATCACCACCACCGGCGCTTCGATGACCGTGCCGATGTCAGTCGCAATACGCCAATGGCCGGTCTCGAGCTTCTCGAGCTTCTCGGCCATTTGCTGAAAATGGAAGGTGGGATTGAATGGCGCGATCTGCGCCATCAGTTCGTTGCAAAGCTCGGCGCCCGTGATCTTGAGGCGGCTCGGAATATCGAGAATGACTTTCTCAGGATATAGCTCGGCGCATTGGCCGCCGGGCCGGTCGAGGATATCGACGACGTGAGCACTGAGGCCGAGTAGCCCAAGCTCGAACACCGCGAACAGACCGACTGGTCCGCCGCCTATAATGATGACATCTGTCTTATGAGCCCCGTCGTTAGATGAATTCGCGCCGGCGTCAGGCATGGTCCCTCCCAGGAACACATACACACGGAGCAGACCCGCGCTCTGACCAAACGACGACCGCGAGGCTTACGATACAGACTTAGAGAGATAGTCCGACCACTGTTCCGGCGTATCAAGATCAGTCAACACCGCAGTGTCCCCAAATTCGACCTCGTAAACAAGGGACTCATTGGCGCCGATCAGGGCTTTGGCCCCGACATCGCCGGACACCCCGCGCATATCATCAAAAAAGCGCCGGTCCCACAGCACCGGATTGCCGCGCTTGCCAGTGTGGACCGGCACGCCAATGGCTTGATCGGCATCGGGATCAAAGGCGGCAATTAGCTGATCGACGTGGTGGGCGGTTACGCCCGGCATATCGCCAAGGCCCACCACCGCCGCGTCTACATCGGGAGCTAAAGCGCCAATGCCGGCTTTGAGCGAGGTGGACAGGCCCTCGGCATAACGCGGGTTATGGATGATCTCGACATGAAGACCTTTGAGGGCTTCTCGCACTTCGGCGTCCTGATGACCGGTGACAACAACTACCTGCGAGACCTTGGCCGCGCTCAAAGCCATTACTGTACGGCGAACCAATGGAACGCCGGCGACTTCCATCAGCAGTTTATTAGCAGGGCCCATGCGGCGTGACTGCCCGGCGGCCAGCACGACCGCTGCGACCTTGAGGCCGGAAGATGTGCGCGTGTACACGGCAGCATCGCGCGGCAAAGGCCGGCTGGGTGTATCCACCAGCAACCCACCGACGCCCATCGTCATGATATCTTTGGCCGTCACGGCAATCCCGGCGACGAGACGCTGCATCACCCAATCGACACCGTTCAATTTCGGTGATCGCGCACAGCCGGGCAAAACCAAAACCGACACGGCACCGACATGCGCGAGCACCAGCAGATTGCCGGGATCAACAGGCATGCCGAAGTGGTCGATCACCCCACCAGCGGCGACTATACCCACCGGTACGACATCGCCCCGATCGACAGTCGCAGACGCGCCGACGATCAGCACAATCTCAGCGCCTTTGGATAAGACCGCGCGAATCTCAGACATCACATCGGCGGTGTTATGCGCGGTACGCGTTGAACTGATGATGGCTCCGCCTAACGCGGCAATGCGTTGACGCGTGATGTCCTCGGTCGAAGTTATGACCGAGGCCTTTAAATCGGATGTGGTCGTGCTGATGATTGCAAAGCGCCTTGCCTGATAAGGCGTGAGCTTGATCGCCGCCGAACTTAAGGCCTTTCCGACGCGCGCCATGACATCCTCCGAGACCGCGAAGGGAATGATCTTCACGGTCGCGATAATCTGTCCGGCTTTGGCCGCTTGTTTATCGGCAAGAGTCGCTATCGTAACGGACTCGTCAATAAGATTGGCGGCGGCGATGGCAGAGGTATCGATCTCCACCACACCATCAAATGCCGCCAGGGGGTTGCATCGTCCGGTGCGTGCGGCGGAAAGCGTAACATTCGCACCGGCGATCTGCCGGGCGATACGCGCCGCCGCTTCATCTTCGGGCACATCGCCGGCCTCGAGCCACGCGCCCATCACCTGCGTCACACCTGCGCCGCGTAAAGCGGCGATATCGCTCGGAGTTACGACACGGCCTTTTTTCAAAACCAAATTCTGCACGCGGCAAGAATGGGCGAGAAGCACGCCTAAAGCTTCATCGAGAGCAAAAGTGCCGAACCTCATTCTGCTTCAGCTCGCAACTTCTCAATCACCTGCGCCATGATCGAGACCGCGATCTCGGCCGGCGTCAACGCGTTGATATCGAGCCCCACAGGCCCATGAATGCGCGCGATATCGGTGGGCGTGAAACCCAGCGCTAAGAGACGCTCCAGTCTTTTGGCATGGGTTTTTTTACTGCCAAGCGCACCAATATAAAAAGCTTCGGACCGCAGCGCCGCCGCGAGCGCTGGATCATCCAGCTTCGGATCGTGTGTGAGAGTCACGATGGCGGTGCGTGCATCGGGGGCGACGATCTTCATGCCGTCGTCGGGCCATTCGATGATGGCATGAATGTTGGCGAGTTCGCCCGAGCGCACAAAGGCTTCGCGCGGATCGATCACCGCGACATCAAAGCCCGCGAGCTTGGCCATCGGCGCTAGAGCCTGGGCGATGTGCACCGCGCCGACAATGATCATGCGCGCGGGCGGGCTATAGACGCGCACAAAAAGATCGCCGGCTATTGTGCCCGATTGATCGGCAACTATGCGGCGATGCACTTCAGCGATTTGATCTTCCGACAATGCGAGAGCGCCATACGTCGTGTCCTCCACCAAACAGTGTTCACCGGAGGCTGTATTGGTAACGGTCGCAAAGCAGAGCTTCTTCGCCCGCAAAGCCTCTATCTTCTGGATGGCTTCGCTTTTATTCACAGGTGCGACAAAAACCTGCACACGGCCGCCGCAAGCGAGGCCGACCTCCCAGGCCGCTTCGTTGCTGACGCCGTATTCAAGAAGTTGGGAATTCCCACTTTTCATGCAGGCGAGCGCGGCTTCAACCACCGCGCCTTCAATGCATCCGCCGGACACCGAGCCCGCGAAGTCGCCGCTTTCGCGCACGGCCATATGGCTGCCGACGGGCCGCGGGCTTGAGCCCCATGTCGCAACAACCGTTGCCAATGCTGCTTTTTTGCCGTCGGCCAGCCATTGACCAAGGTGATGGAGAGGATCGGTCGCAGCGTTCATGACGGCATTCTATACACAGGCGTTCAATGCGGCACCCATGGCCACCAAACAAGCTATGGGGGGTGTCATAGGACTTACACACAAAATAACGTGACAAACCTCGGATTCTTTGAGATGATTCAAAAAGAACTCAGGGGTTTCGTTATTAATCGCATGCAGCCGGCGCGACATCACGGCAATCCAAACGAGGACTTCGGCCTCGATTTGGCATCGGACAGCCCGGGACTTACCTCCCGCGGCTTCGGCGAATCCCCACTCCCCGCTTTTCTGAGCCCGCCTTCCAGCACTGATTTCAGCGTGGAAGGCGTTGTTGTTTCTCCCACCCCCAATACACACGAAGGAGGTCCTGCAGATCCGGTTGAATACCCGGCGTCCGGCACCCGTCGGCGCGGGTCGTTGAGCGAGAACATTTTTCAGGAGCAAGAGCATCAGATGGGCAAGCGTTCAGCTCGTTTCAAGAAACCATCACGCGACAGCAACGACGAATTTCAGCTCCATGCCCTCCCGACTGGCTGGGACCCAATCGAGGAACGGCGCGACCAGAGTTTTATCCGCCATGTCAAACCACGCAGCGACGGCCAACAGCTTCTGATGGAAGCCATAGATAGCCAGGCGCTCACGTTGGCTTTGGGACCGGCGGGCACCGGAAAGACCTATCTTGCCATCGCCGCTGCGGTGAAAGCCCTCGACGAGGGCCGTATCGACCGCATCGTCTTGTCACGTCCTGCCATCGAAGCCGGGGAAGCGCTGGGTTATCTGCCCGGCACCATGGAAGAGAAGATGGCGCCTTACTTGCGGCCCCTCTACGACGCCCTCGCCGACCGCCTGGGCGGCAAACGTCTGCGCCAGTATATGGCCGATGGCACCATCGAAATCGCGCCGATCGCTTACATGCGCGGTCGCACACTCAACAACGCTTTCGTCGTCATCGACGAAGCGCAGAACTGCACGTACGTCCAAATCAAGATGCTGCTCACACGTTTGGGTTGGCATTCGACGATGGTGATTACCGGCGATCCCGATCAGACCGATCTTCTGCCGGGCATGTCGGGCCTTGCCGATATCGCCAACAAGCTGTCGACGTTAAGTGATATCGCGGTTGTGAAGCTCTCCAAGGTGGATGTCGTGCGTCATCCGCTTGTGGCCTGCATGCTCGCCGCGCTTTAGAAACACGAAACCGGCCTCCAGAGGATTGAGGCCGGTTTCTTTACGGGGTGCGTCCCTGAAACTTGGGGCGGTACGTAAGTGCCGCCCCTCTTTTTTTGTTTCTTACCCTCAAAGTTCACCACAAAAAGCCGCGTAAACCAAGGCACAGCGATGTGAATTTTGGGCGACAGAAAACCACTACATATCGTGACAACGGGGCTAAAAGGGTCGACCCCTAGCGGCGACAAAACTACCTGAAGCGTTGCTGAAAAATTCAGCATGTGAGCCAGTGCGATATTCGCCCGACTCCGGTTGCGGTCTTCCTACTGGGCGGGGGCTGGTGTCGCGGCGGTCGGCACGGCGCCGGGCGTGATGTAGAGCGTGCGTTCCTGCAAGGCGACATAGACGTGCAGCTTTTTCAGGATGTTCATGCCAATGACCACCGGCGGGGTGGGCGCGGGCTGTTCGCCCTTGGCCGCGGGCTTGGCCGGCTTTCCGCCCTGAAGCACGTTGATCGTGGTGTTGGCGATAGTGATGTCCTCGAAAGACACACCTTTGAACCGGCGCTGATAGACATCCTTGCCGTTCTTCACTTCGCCGGTCTTCGTCATATTGTCCGTCGCGATCTGCGCGCCGCTGGCTTTGGCCGCATCCAAATCCAATGAGGTATTGGCCGCACTGGTATCGAGCACCGCCACCATGGGCGTGCCATCGACCTTCACAGGAAAGTTGATCCGGTTCGTGGCGTCGAAAAAGAACGGCACCACCGCAAGACCATTGGATGGCCAATACACCACGCGGCCTTTGCAATGATCCTGCAGGAACATATTGAGCTTATTGCCGACGAAGTCGAGATCGACATCGAAGTCGACGAGCATATCAAGTGTCAGCAAACCGTCGATTGGGGCATCAGCCTTACCTGGAGGCGAAATCAGAAATGCCGCGTCTGGAATCTTGAAATTGCCGAGCGTCACGGACGACAGCATCACATTCTTGGCATTCTCCTGGCCGGGAATACCCTTCACCACGTCGCCGCCGGTTACGGGCGTCATGCCCAGCGCCGTCACGGTCTCGGGGCGAAGCGTGCGAAATGGGCTGCCGGTATCGAACAGCAACATAGCGGGACGGTCCACCAGTGTGACTGGAACTTTGACGCGTCCGTCGGGTAGAGGCTGCATGTCCATCGTGGCGATCTTGCGCAGCGGCTGACATGTCGGAGCAGCGGCTGGCGCGGGGGCTGCTGCCGGCATGGGTGCAGGTGCTGCTGTAGGCGCAGCGGCGGCATATACGGAGGATGCGACAGGCGCTTGAACAATCAAGGCGCTCGAAATCAGGCCAATCGCCAGCCGAGTGTAGCTTTTGCGCATATGAGTCCCCCGAAGCGCCATCGCGAAAGGCAGACCTTATAAGTATTTCCGCGCGCCCTCAAGCAACAGCAGGTAGATTGCGCGTCCGGCGGCCTCTTGCTTTATGATGCCGCTTAAGGACCTAACGCGCAGGACCCGTCAGCGACATGAAGACTGCTCTCAAGATTGTGGCCGTGGCCGTGGCGGTGCTCGTCATCGCCTTCGCCGGGGTCGTCGCCGACGCCAATCTGCAAATCGCGCATGAGGAGATTCTTGCGCCCGATTCAGGCGCTCCCGGCCGGTTTGTAACGGTCGACGGACAAAAACTGCATGTCGCAACGATTGGCGATATCACGGCGGACCCGAGCGGCGCGCCGCTGCTTTTGATCCACGGCTTTGCCGCGCCTGGGCATGTGACCTGGCTGCCATGGGCCAGCAAACTCTCCGCACAACGGGTGTTGATCCTGCCCGATCTTTTGGGCTTCGGTCACTCACCGCGCCCCATCACGCCAAACCAAGCTTACTCGTTGAAGGCCCGCGCTGCGGCCTTGGCGGCGGTGCTTGATGAGCTCGGCGTCGCTCATGTGGACGTGGTGGGTGAGTCCTACGGTGGTGCGGTCGCGGCGCAATTCGCGTTGGATTATCCGACGCGTGTGCGCCGGATCGTATTCATGGGTGCCGCAATTTATCCGCATACCAATGGCGTCGGCCCTGCGCTTCTTGAGCGCCGGAGTGCATTGCCGTTCGGCATTGGCCGCGCCGTCATGTGGCATGTAATGGCGGGCGGGCCTTTCGGCT
>CAITZE010000137.1 GCA_903896775.1 uncultured bacterium | reverse complement strand
CTCGTTCTGCTCCATCACCGAGCACGAAGGCCGCATCATTCAAAATCGTTCCGAAGGATCGGTATTGCAGGAGATCGGTCACATCCGTGACAAGACCGCAGGCTTCACCGGCATCATCTCCGACATCGGCGGGCCCACCGCCAACATGTATCGCATCGCCTGCAAGGACACGAAGACCGAGTCATTGTGCCGCAAGCCGTCATGCGTCTATCCCGACATCTGCCCGAACCTGAACACCAGCCATGACTCGCTGATCCAGCTTTACCGCAAAGCGCGCGAATTGCCGGGCATCAAGAAGATCATGGTGGCCTCGGGTGTGCGTTACGATCTTGCGGTGAAGAGCCCGGCCTATATCAAGGAACTCGTCACCCATCACGTCGGCGGTTATTTGAAAATCGCGCCGGAGCATACCGAAGCGGGTCCGCTGTCGAAGATGATGAAGCCCGGCATTGGCGCTTACGATCGTTTCAAACAGCTCTTCGATCAAGCCGCTAAAGAGGCGAAGAAAGAATACTTTCTGATTCCCTATTTCATCGCGGCCCATCCCGGCACCACCGACGAAGACATGATGAACCTGGCGCTCTGGCTGAAACGCCATAAATACCGCGCCGATCAGGTACAAACGTTCCTGCCTTCACCGATGGCCCTCGCAACGGCGATGTATCATTCGGGCAGCAATCCGTTGCGCCCCATCCGGCGTGGTGCGTCGGAGGTCGTGGGTGCCATCAAAGGCTTGCGTCAGCGCCGCTTGCACAAAGCATTCTTGCGTTATCACGATGCCGAGAACTGGCCGATCTTACGCGACGCCTTGAAGAGCATGGGCCGCGCCGATTTGATTGGTCCCGGAAAGCATCAATTGATTCCGAACTGGCAACCCGCCGGCACCGGTGGTGGTGGTGGTGAAGGCAAGCGCACGGGGCGCAAGCATAAACCGCAACGCTTCCTGACCAAGGGCGTGATCTAGGGAATGGACCGGGGGGTCGTAGCGGCGATTTGGAACAAGCGATGGCAGATCGGTTTAGTGATGACCCTGATCGCCGGCTTTGTCTTCCGCCTCGCCTACCTTCAGGACATTGAATACAAAAGCGACGAGTCCTGGACCTTTGCCAACACCGAGGTGTTCTGGCAAACCCACCAATTCCCGATCGTGGGCTCGGCCTCCAGCCAGGGCCTTCCCAATGCCGGGCTGAGCCTTTGGCTTTTTATCCTGTTGGAAGCTTTTGTGCCTGCCGACCCGCTCGCGGTGACGCGTGCGGTCGAAGTCGTCAACGTCGCAGCTCTTTTGATGTTGGCGCTCTTCATTGCGCGGAGCGTAGACCCGCGCGAACGCGAACCTTGGGCCTGGTCGTTGGCGCTGGTCGCAGTCAATCCGCTGTGGGTCTTATTCAGCCGTAAAATCTGGGAACAGGATTTATTGCCGCCGTTCTCGGTCGGCTTCCTCTGCGGTTGGTGGTACCGCGCGCGAAACTGGGGCGCGTTTTTGTGGGGAGTCATCGGCGCTCTGATTGGCCAGATCCATCTCGGCGGCTTCTTCTACGGCGCAGCCTTTTTCATTGTCACCGCGATTTACGACCGGCGCGGCGTGAAATGGGTAGCCTGGTTTTGCGGCAGCGTTTTGGGCGCACTGCCGATGCTGCCGTGGGTCTATGCGGTCTTCACAACGCCGCAGCCGGTCAGCACCGTCGACTGGTCACATCTCAATCCTGTCTACTACTTGCATTGGCTGGGCTTCGCGAGCGCGCTCAATCTGTTTTATTCGCTGGGCCGAGATACTTTTTCGTTTCTCGCAAATCCTATCGTCGCCGGCGTGCCGACTTACCTTGTTGCGGCGATTCATATCGCACTACTCGCTATTGTCGGGATTATTTTCACGCGTCTCTATCGCCATTGGCGCGCAGAGCCCGCACAGACAAAGGCGCTGCTGTTTTCACCGCAGTCGCCGACAGCGTTGGCACTTGCGGCGTTCGTCCTGCAAGGCTTGCTCTTTCTACCCACCTTGCGACCGGTTTATCTTCATTACTTGATCATCGGCTTTCCGTTACCGGCGCTCG
>CAITZE010000136.1 GCA_903896775.1 uncultured bacterium | reverse complement strand
GGCGCTGTTTCAGCAGCCGTCGCGACCCGCTATGAACTTCTAGCGGCGTTTCTTGGCCGACTTCTTCGCGGCTTTCTTCTTGGCGGCCTTTTTTGCAGCCTTTTTAGCCGGCGCTTTCTTTTTGGCCGCTTTCTTTGTCCCGGACGTCATGCCTTTAGGGCCTTGATGCAAGCCCATGAGATTGCTTTCGGTGTCCTGGAAGGCGGCGATCCAACCCATGTCCTTGCCGATCTCGCTCTTGGGCATAGCGATCGTACCGCCCGCGTCGGTAACCTTCTGAAGCGCCTTATCGATATTGGCGACGCTGACAT
The DNA here is from genome assembly GCA_903896775.1 of uncultured bacterium. Classification (GTDB taxonomy): domain Bacteria; phylum Pseudomonadota; class Alphaproteobacteria; order Rhodospirillales; family Rhodospirillaceae; genus SHVO01. The sequence continues at coordinate 2,022 of CAITZE010000136.1, read as the reverse complement.
AGTTCATGAAGGGCTGGCCTGGCATCTTGCGCGCCATCAGGCCGCCGTCGATGCCCGGCTCGCCTTCTTTGCGTGTGACGACCATGAAGTAATCCATCTTCCATGGGTCGCTGATCTTCCAGCCGAAAATCTTGGAATAAAAAGATTTTGCGCGCTGCACATCGTCGGCGGGAATTTCAAAATGAACGATCGCATTGGCCATGACAGAGTCCTTTCCGGTGGGTGAGGAACAAATAATGACGAAGGCTAACACCGCGTTTTTGCGCGGCCAATCGTAATAAATACGTCACCCACATGCGGGGTGACGGCACCTCAGGGAGAAAGCGCCTCGCGCAAAGCTTGTTCCAATTCCCGCTGCTGAAACGGTTTTTGCAGCACCGGCGTATTCTGAAGGTTGTCCGGAATGATGGTGCGGCCATAGCCAGTCGAGAAGACAACGCCAATCCCGCGCTTCATGAGGTCAGCGGCTAAACCAAAGGTCTGCTCGCCGTTCAAATTAACGTCGAGAATAGCGACATCGAAGGAGAGCGTGCCAGCCTGGGCGACGGCATTCGCCAGGCGTGAAACGCTGGCGACGACCTTGCAGCCGATTTCCTCGAGGGTGTCTTCGAGCAACATTGCGATCGTCGATTCATCTTCGACAATTAGAATCCGGCGGTCTTTCAGATCCGCATTTTCAGAAGTCATGGCGCACCCTCATCCGCATTGAATTTTTTAGGCCGTCTCGACATTCGCCAGCAACTCTCCGGCCGGTGCCATGATGATGCATACAACTCCCGTGGGCACGAAATCCAGCCGCGCTTCGCCGGCGAGGTCGTGGGCCAATCCGCGCTCGATCAAGCGCGAGCCAAACCCGCGCGATGTCGGCGGCTTTACCACTGGCCCGCCGGATTCAACCCAGCGCAACGTGCCGACGCCGTTTTCAATGGTCCAGCTAATAGCGACCCGTCCCGTTTCGTTCGATAACGCACCATACTTAACAGCATTGGTGGAAAGCTCGTGGAAGGCCATGGCCAGGGCAACCGCGGCTTTTGGCTGCACGGAGGCTTCGGGCCCTCTGATCTCGAAGCGCGCGCCCGTCACCGTGCCAGAATAGGGCGCGACCGCCGCGGTGACGATCTCGCGCAGATCGGCCTTAGCCCAATGCTCGCGCGTGAGAACGTCGTGGGTTTTAGAAAGCGCGATCAGCCGCCCTTCCAGCACCTCGCGTGCTTCAGTGGTGGATGCCGCAGTGCGCAGCGTCTGCGTGGCGATGGACTGCACCGTTGCCAGCGTGTTTTTGACGCGATGGTTCAGCTCGTCCAGCAACAGCTTCTGGCGCAGCCGCGCGATCACCTGGAATGAAATATCGCGGAAATAACAGACCACGCCATAACGTCCGTCGGGCAAACGGATGCGATGGATCTGCCATTCGTAATATTCGGTGACATTGCGGTCGAGACGCTGCTCGATGTTCTCGGGCGTGAGATACGGCTCACCGGTCGCAAGTGTATGTTTGAAGATCGCGGCAACTTCGCCGGCGAAGCTCTGCGGCCAAAGGATGTGCAGAACGTCCGCAAAATCGCGCCCGACAAGATCGGGGATATCGCCAAACACGGGCCGCGCCGCCGGATTGATGGCCCTTAAGCGAAAATCGGCATCGATGAGATAAACGCCGATAGGCGCTGCGTTCAGCAAGGTCTCGAACTGCTCTGTGCGTTGACGCAAGGCGTCGTTGGCTTCGCGGCGCATGCGCGCCATCTTGAGATTGGCGCTGATGCGGCTGACCATCTCGCGCGCCGAGAACGGCTTGATGAGGTAGTCGCTGGCCCCAGCCTCGAAGCCTTCGATCTGCGCCTCCTCGCCCGCCCGTGCCGAGAGCAGAATCACCGGCAAGTCGCGCAGCACGGCGTCAGATCGGATGGCGGCCAAAAGTCCAAACCCATCAAGCCCCGGCATCATCACATCCGAAAGCACGAGGTCGGGACGGCGGCGGCGGATCATCTCAAGCGCTTCATGGCCGTCGGCGGCAACCTCCACCTC
>CAITZE010000135.1 GCA_903896775.1 uncultured bacterium | reverse complement strand
TCGAGGAGGGGGAGAAACCTCTGGAAGCGGCGCTGAAAGGCGCCGAGCAAATCGGCTTTACCATTATTTCGCTGACGGTTTCATTGATTGCCGTGCTCATTCCGCTGCTCTTCATGGGCGATGTCGTGGGCCGCCTCTTCCGGGAGTTCGCGATTACGCTGGCCGTAACAATCCTGATCTCTGCCGTGGTCTCCCTGACCCTTGTGCCAATGATGTGCGCCAAACTCCTTAAGCATCATGAGCGCGCCGAACTCAGCCGCTTCGCGCGTTGGTCCGAAGATCAATTCAATGCCGTAATCTCAGTTTACGGCAAAGCTCTCACGTGGGTGCTGGATCACGCAAAGCTCACGCTTCTGGCCGCCCTTGGAACTTTGGCATTAACGGTAGTGCTCTGGATCGCCATCCCCAAAGGATTCTTTCCCGTTCAGGATACCGGTGTCATTCAAGGTATCACCGAAGCCGCTCAGACGACGTCTTACGGCGCATTCGCCAACCGTCAGGCCGACCTCGCAACTGCGGTAATGCGCGACCCAGATGTGGAAAGCGTCTCTTCCTTTATCGGCGTCGACGGCACTAACGTGACGCTTAATAGCGGCCGCATGACGATCAATCTTAAACCGCACTCGGAACGTTCAGCCAGCGCCAGCAAAATTATCCCTCGTCTGCAAAACCTGGTGAAGGATGTGCAGGGCGTTACGCTTTATATGCAGCCTGTGCAGGATCTCAGCATTGACGACAGCGTCAGCCGCACGCAGTACCAATTCGTGCTTGAGGATGCCAATGGAGCTGAATTGGCGCAGTGGGTGCCGCAAATTGTAGAGCGGTTGTCGAGCCTGCCCCAGTTAGCCGACGTCGCCAGCGACGCACAAAATAATGGGCTTGCAGTTTATCTAGACCTTGATCGTGATACCGCAACACGGCTCGGCGTTACATTTGCGACCGTAGATAACGCTCTTTATGATGCGTTCGGGCAGCGCATGGTATCGACGATCTTCACCCAAACTTCGCAGTACCGCGTCATTTTGGAATCCGATCCGAGCCTTCAGAAGACCATAGATTCCCTTGGCTCTATTTACGTTCCCTCCCAGGGCGGTCAGGTACCCCTCTCCGCGATCGCAAAGTTCACGGAACGGACTGCGCCGCTGCAAATCAACCATTTGCATCAGTTCCCGGCGAATATCGTGTCGTTCAATCTTGCTCCAGGCGCTTCGCTTGGCGCCGCCGTCGACGCCATTATCGCAGCCGAAGCCGACATCGGCCTTCCAGAGTCGATCGCGACCAGCTTTCAAGGCGCTGCATTGGCCTTCCAAAGCTCTCTGTCGAACGAAATCTTGCTCATCATTGCCGCTATCGTGACGGTCTACATTGTCCTTGGCGTACTTTATGAAAGCTTCATCCATCCCATCACAATTCTTTCGACCTTGCCGTCCGCCAGCGTCGGCGCGTTGCTGGCGCTGATTGTCTTCCGCATGGATCTCGGCGTGATCGGCATCATCGGTATCGTATTGCTGATCGGTATCGTCAAAAAGAATGCCATCATGATGATCGACTTCGCATTGGACGCCGAACGCAATGAAGGTAAGGCACCGCGCGAGGCTATCTACCAAGCCTCGCTCTTGCGCTTCCGGCCCATTCTCATGACCACCATGGCCGCGCTTCTCGGTGCACTGCCGCTTATGGTTGGCGGCGGTGTCGGCGCTGAACTTCGCGAACCCTTGGGCGTTTCGATTGTTGGCGGTCTGATTCTCAGCCAGCTCCTGACTCTCTTCACCACCCCCGTCATCTATCTTGCGTTTGACGACCTTGCAGTGCGGCTTCGCAAACACAGAGCGCGCCAAGACATCCTGGCAAGAGAACCGGGCGAATGAGCTTCTCAGCGCCATTTATTAGCCGGCCCGTCGGCACGATACTTCTGACCATAGCCGTGGTTTTGGCGGGCGGCGTTGCGTTTTCGCTGCTGCCTATCTCTTCTCTTCCACAAGTTGATATCCCGACAATTGCCGTCAGCGCCAGCCTGCCCGGTGCAAGTCCTGAGGTCGTGGCATCCACGGTCGCCACGCCGCTTGAGCGGCATTTGGGCGAAATCGCCGATGTGACCGAAATGACTTCGCGCTCGACCGTCGGGCAGACGCAAATCGTCATGCAGTTCGGCCAACACCGCAATCTCGACGGTGCCGCGCGCGACGTACAAGCCGCCATCGAAGCCGCGCGCGCCGACTTGCCTTCAAGCCTGCGCAGCAATCCCAGTTACCGCAAATTCAATCCAGCTGCAGCGCCGATCCTGGTGCTTACGCTGATTTCGAAAACCCACACGCAAGGCCAGCTTTATGATCTTGCCTCGAACACCCTGCAGCCGGCGCTCTCACAGGTGGAAGGCGTAGGTAACGTCAGCATTTCAGGCAGCTCCCTGCCCGCAATCCGGGTCGAGCTTAATCCGCGCATGATGTTCAAGTACGGCATCGGACTGGAAGACGTACGTGCCGCGCTCGCCGCCGGCAATGCGAATACACCCAAAGGCGCGCTCGAGGTGGGTGACCGGCGTTATCAAATTTACGCCAACGATGTTCTCTCAAGCGATGTTGATCGTGGAGCGGCACTCTACAATGATTTGATCGTCGCGCAGCGTAACGGCGCCTCCGTTCGGCTGTCCGACGTCGCCGAGGTGCAAGGCTCGGTAGAGGACGTCCGGAACGCGGCTTATTGCGACGGCGTGCCTTGCGTTGTGTTGCAGGTTTCTCAGCAACCGGGTGCCAATATCATCGACACCGTTAATCACATTAAAGCGGTGCTGCCGCGTTTGGGCGCGACGTTGCCAAAGGATGTGGATTTGCGCGTTCGTAATGACCAGACTCTCAGCATCCGTTCGTCTCTGCGTGATACCGGCTTGACGCTTGGTATTTCGATCAGCCTTGTTATTTTCGTGGTTTACGTTTTCCTCCGTGATTGGCGCGCCACGCTTATTCCCAGCATTGCCGTACCCGTGTCGCTGATCGGTACATTCGGCATTATGTACCTTGTCGGATTTACGCTGGATAACCTTTCGTTGATGGCCCTCACTGTGGCAACCGGCTTTGTCGTCGACGATGCCATCGTTGTGCTTGAGAATATCATGCGCCATATCGAGGGTGGCATGTCGCGCAAGGAAGCCGCGCTGGTCGGCGCCAACGAAGTCGGCTTTACCGTACTTTCCATGACGATCTCACTCTGCGCGGTATTTTTACCGATTCCGCTCATAGGCGGTCCTGTCGGCCAGCTTTTCCGCGAATTCGTTACGACTTTGTCGGTTGCTATCGGAATTTCGCTGATCGTCTCACTCACGACCACGCCGATGTTATGCGCGTATCTGCTCAAAATAGACACGTCCTCACATCAATCCGCCTTTAAGGCTTGGCTGGAAAAGCGCTTTGATGCCTTGTTGCGGGGGTACGTCTCGACGCTCGACTGGGCGCTAGACAACAAACCGATGGTGATGGTCATCCTGATCATCACCATTGTGCTCAACTTCCATCTTTATGGCGTGGTGCCGAAAGGCTTTTTTCCCGAGCAGGACACAGGACGTATGGTCGGCGGCGTCCGCGGCGATCAGAGCGCTTCATTCGAACTCATGAAGGGCAAGATCGCCCAGTTCGACAAAATTCTCCGCAGCGATCCGGCCGTGGCGAGCGTGCAAATCAGCACCGGCGCCGGCGGCGGAAGCGGCGGTGGTGGCGGGCAAGCCAATGTGACATTGAAGCCTTTGAACGAGCGAAAAATCTCGACCGACGACGTCATTAACCGCATGCGGCCGCTTATGAACGAAGTGCCGGGCGCCAATATGTTCCTGTTTTCACCGCAGGACATACGCGTGGGCGGACGCCAGTCAGATTCGCCTTTTCAATACACTCTGCTTGGCGACGATGTCGAAGATCTGCGCATCTGGGCGCCGCGTCTGGTCGATGCTCTGAAAACCATACCGCAACTTACCGACGTCAGCAGTGACCAGCAGGAGCGCGGTCTCGAAACCGATATTCAGCTCGACCGCGCAACAGCGGCGCGCCTTAACTTGACGACGGCAGCGATCGATAGCGCGCTTCAAGACGCCTTCGCACAGCGCCAAGTATCCACGATCTACAATCAATTCAATCAGTATCACGTCATCATGGAGGTTGCGCCAAAGTTCTGGCAAAGCCCCGAAACACTCCAAGACCTTTTTGTCAGCACCTTCGGCCAAATCAGTGGATCGCAAGCGACTGCGCCCGTTGGCGGTGCGGTTTCCAGCACTGCCAAAAAGAGCAGCAGTAGCTCGAGCAGTGCTGCGAGCGCAGATGCGGTGCGCAATCTTGCTACGAATGCTCTCGCCAATAGCGGCCGAGGCAGCACGTCTACGGGTTCAGCTGTCTCGACCAGCGTTGAAACCATGGTGCCTTTCGCCGCCTTAGCAAAGTACAACTCGGGCTCGACACCTACCGCCGTCAACCACCAGGGCCATTTTGCCGCGACGACAATCTCCTTCGCACTGCCGCCAGGAATTTCGCTGAGCGATGCCACCATCGCTATTCAGAACATGGCGGGGCAGCTGGGCATGCCGGCCACAATCCACGGCGCTTTTGCCGGCACGGCCGGAGCATTTCAGTCCTCGCTTTCAACCGCACCGCTACTCGTACTCGCAGCCATGATGACGGTCTATATCGTGTTGGGCATGCTGTATGAAAGCTACACCCACCCCATCACGATTCTGTCGACCCTGCCCTCGGCCGGGATCGGCGCGTTTATTGCTCTCTTGGTGCTGCACACTGAACTTGGCATCATCGGCTACATCGGCCTCATTCTGCTCGTTGGTATCGCGAAAAAGAACGCCATCATCATGGTCGATTTCGCCTTGATCGCGCACAGGCGCGGGGCGAGCCACCGCGAGGCTATCGCTGAAGCCTGCCGCCTTCGCTTCCGTCCCATTACCATGACGACCATGGCGGCCCTGTTAGGGGCATTGCCGCTTGCAATCGGCATTGGCGAAGGCGTTGAGTTGCGCCGCCCGCTAGGCATTACGATCTTCGGCGGCCTATTGGTCAGCCAGGTTCTAACGCTCTATACAACGCCGGTGGTGTACCTCTACCTGGCACAGCTGAGCGAAAGGTTCTCGGGCCTCCGCTGGCCGTCCTTCATTCGCATGCCCTGGCATAGCTTCCGCCCTGGCGCCTAAGGGGTTCTAAATAAGCCCTTACACTTCCAACCGGTCGTCGGGGCGCGCGACGAGCGCATAGAGCACAGGCATCAGGAAGACGCTGATCAGCAGTCGCGAGAACAAGCCGCTGACGATCACCAACGCGAACGGTCTTTGAGAGTCCGTACCCACGCCCGTAGCCAAGGCTGCCGGCAACAATCCCACCGCCGCGACCAGCGCCGTCATCATAATGGGACGCAGACGTAGGATCGCACCTTCGCGAATTGCCTCAGCGAGCGGTATACCGTCACGCCGCAGTTCATTGACGTACGAGATATAGACTACTGCCGTCTGGACCGAGACGCCAAACAACGCGAGGAAGCCGATGCCCGAGGACGCCGAGAACGGCGTGCCAGTGATCCAAAGCGCGAGAAGACCGCCGACCGGCGCGGATAGCAACACGCCGAGCACGGTTATGAAGGGAAACTTAAAGTTGCTGTAGAGAACGAAGAGGATGATGAAAATCAAAGATAGGGTTAGAGGCAGGATGACATTCATCTGCGCACGCGAGGCCGTGTACTCAGTGTATTCGCCACCCCAATCGAACCGGTAGCCGCGCGGCAACGCGACCTT
>CAITZE010000134.1 GCA_903896775.1 uncultured bacterium | reverse complement strand
CGGCCCTGCCGCTCCTGAGAAAATGACTCTCACCCACTACGAAGTTACGGGTGAACAGGACGTCATTCTTCTCACGCTCGATCTGGCGTTTGCAGCACCCGTAGAGAATTTCGAAGTCACGGGCCGTATGAGCGCTCTGCTCGACCAGCCAGCTCCGCTAATCGTAACCTTGGCTGGCCCAAGCGTTGGCGGCGAAGCCGTAATCACAAATGACGGCGATGTCGCGCGCTTCCAAACTGCGCGCCCAAGGCTCGATGTGTTCCGCAGTTTCTCGCTTATGGGCGTGGAACATATCTTTACCGGCTATGACCACTTGGCTTTTCTTATGTGCCTGCTGCTCGGCGCATCCAGCATACGTTCTTTGATTTGGACCATTACAGCCTTCACGCTTGCACACAGCGTGACGCTCTCTCTGGCAACACTCGACATCGTTCGCGTGCCGGGACCTCTCGTGGAAACCGCCATTGCGGCAACAATCATTTATGTCGCCGTCGAGAACCTTGTTGGCTCGCGATTGGTTAAACGCCCTCTTATCACTGGAGCTTTCGGACTCATCCACGGTTTCGGTTTTGCCAGCGCGCTGCAAGAAGTGGGCATTCCACCCGGCCATATGGTTCTGTCGCTGTTCTCGTTCAATTTCGGCGTTGAAGTTGGACAGCTTATATTTATTGGCGTGTTGTACGTGCTCTTGGGGAAATTCGTGACATCCAAGCGGTTACGCACGGCCGTTTCAGTCATAACGATTTGTGTAGCACTTTACTGGTTTATTGAACGCGTCGCGCTCGTGATCTAAGCGACATTGGCTGCGTTCTCGAGACCCCCGGCTTTTTCAATAAAAGCCGCGATTTCCTGGACACCGTGCCGTTGCTTCATATTCGTAAAAACATAAGGCTTCAAGCCACGCATACGCTTGGTATCGGTTTCCATAACCTCAAGCGAAGCTCCGACATGAGGCGCAAGGTCTATCTTATTAATCACCAAGAGATCGGATCGCGTGATGCCAGGCCCACCCTTGCGCGGGATTTTTTCACCGCCTGACACGTCGATCACATAGATCGTCATATCGGCCAACTCGGGACTGAAAGTTGCGGCGAGATTATCGCCACCGGATTCGATCAGGATCAAATCGAGTCCGGGGAAGCGTTTGCGCATTTGACCCACGGCGGCCAGATTAATCGACGCATCCTCGCGGATAGCAGTGTGCGGACAACCGCCGGTCTCGACACCGAGGATGCGTTCTTCCGGCAAAGCTCCCGCGCGCGTGAGGATCAGCGCGTCTTCCTTCGTATATATGTCGTTGGTAATAGCGCAAATATCATAACGCGAACGAAACACTTCGCAGAGCGCTTCCATCAGCGCAGTCTTGCCTGAACCGACAGGACCGCCGATGCCGACGCGGAGTGGACCATTGCCAGTGTCAGTCATGAGCGGAACAACCTTGTATATTGGGTTTCATGTTTCATGGCGGCGATATCCATCATGAACGCCGCGCCGCCAATGTCATCAAGCGTGCTGCTAAGTCCGACCTGCACGGCTTGGGCTACCGGCGCTTCAAGCTTTGTTAGAGTAATCTGGCCCGCAGTATGACCCAGAGGCACCAAACGGACACCCGCCGACACAAGATTTGCTGCGAAGGCGTGCACATACGCTGCTAATGCCGACGGCAGATCGATCACGTGATCGGCAGCGGCCACGGCGACTGCGACTGGATATGCCAACGGCGCGTCTTCTTTGGCAAGGAGACGATCAAGTGTCGCACTGCGCCAAGCGCGCGCGGTGGTTTCTCCGAAGGCGCGTCCTTGCGAGTTCGTTTCCAAATGGCGTTCAGCGGACGCAACAGAAGCCCCCGCCAACTCGACGATCTCAAGCAACGCTTCGTCGCGCTTCTCTGTGACAGCGCGGTAGGCGTGGGCGAAGAAAATCGCATCGTTGCGGCCACTGCCGTAGATGAGGATGTGTGTAACCCAAGCCGTGAGAGTCTCGGCGTCGCGGACGTCGCCGGTTTCTACGAGCCACTCCAGGCCGTGCGAATAACTAAAAGCACCGACCGGATAGGAAGGCGAAAGCCAAGCCATCAACCGATAAAGCGCGCGATCGTTCATGCTGGCGGCTTCCAGGCTTGGTGATGGTCGTGATGATGATCGTGATTACATTCGGCTGAATGAACGTGGTCATGATGATCATGGCCGTGATTGTGATTGTGCCCGTGACTATCAGAGGACGCCTCAGCGTATGCGCCGCCTTCGGGATCGAATGGCGCTTGAATTTCACGCACGGTCGCGCCAAGGCCCACAGCCATCTCGCCGATCACGTGATCGTTGCGAATACGTAAGACATTGCCTGCGATCTCTGTCGGCAAATGACGGTTACCCAGGTGCCACGCGACGCGCGCGAGGTGTACCGGATCGGAGCAAGAAATTTCCATGAGCGACTCATCGGCGGCTACGACACCAATGGTTTTCCCATTGGACAACAACAGCCCATCACCTGCGCGCAAATCCGGAACAGCAGCGAGGTTCAATAGAATCTCGACACCCAATTCAGTTGCGAGCGTAATGCGCCGCCGGTGGCGATAATCATAGTCGAGCACGACGCGATCATCGCAATCGCCGTCCCAATCTCCCCGCTTCTCGATCCTAGTCACGCGCAACATATATGGTCGCCTAATATAAGAAATACCGTTGCGCCATAGGCAGTACAGTTGCCGGCGCGCAGGTGATGATATCGCCGTTAACCCGAACCTCATAGGTCTCGGGATCCACATCAACCTTGGGCGCAAAGTTGTTGTGAATCATCGCAGCTTTGTTAACAGTGCGCGTGCCGCTGACAGGCACCAAGGCCTTGGCAACATCGAGGCGATCACTGAGCCCGGATTCAGCTGCGGCTTTGGAAATGAACGTCACCGCCGAAGCCGTGACCGAACGCCCATAAGCGCCAAACATGGGGCGGTAATGCACAGGTTGCGGCGTAGGGATGGACGCATTTGGATCGCCCATAGGTGCCGCAACGATAGTACCACCGAGCAGCACGAGGTCTGGCTTCACGCCGAAGAACGCTGGACTCCAGAGCACTAGATCGGCGCGCTTGCCCACTTCCACCGAACCAACATGCTGGGCGAGACCATGCGTCAATGCCGGATTGATTGTGTATTTGGCTATATAGCGTTTGACGCGGAAATTGTCGTTACCACCCTTCTCTTCCGACAAAGCTCCGCGCTGCGCTTTCATTTTATCGGCGGTTTGCCACGTACGAATAAGAACCTCGCCGACACGGCCCATCGCCTGGCTGTCGGAGGAGATGATCGAGAACGCGCCCATATCGTGAAGAATATCCTCGGCGGCAATCGTCTCGCGGCGGATGCGGCTTTCAGCGAAAGCTACATCCTCGGCGATGGATGGATCGAGATGATGACACACCATCAGCATATCGAGATGCTCATCGAGCGTATTCACCGTGTAGGGACGCGTCGGATTGGTGGACGACGGAATCACATTTTGGAACCCACAGACTTTGATGATGTCTGGCGCGTGTCCGCCCCCTGCTCCCTCGGTGTGATAGGCATGAATGGTGCGGCCTTTAAAAGCCACGGTTTTGCACGGGAATTCTACGGAAATCGCGCCCTAAAAATTGGTAGCGAGACGCGACCTTATGCGATGGCCAAGTCGGCCCTTCCCGGCGATTACATTCTTTGTAAAACGACAATTAGTTTCGCGTTCAAGCCTATCCCATAGTGTTGTCACATTGCATTCGGGAGGGGACGCATGAAGAACAATCAAATTTCGACCATTATGGACGTGGCTTTAAGCCGCAACGTCATGCCGCGTATTTTGGCCAAGTGCGCCTTTGCCATGGTTTTGGCGGCTAGCCCGGCAATGGCCCAACAACCCTCTAGCGCCGGGCCGTATAAAGTTCTGAAAATCGCGAAAGTCGGCGGCGTCGGCGGATTTGATTATGTGTATGCCGACAGTGAAAATCGCCGGCTTTATATCGCCCGCACCGGCCAAGCGTCACCGCCGCGAATCACGATCTTCAATCTGGATACTTTAGAGCCAGCAGGAGAGATTGCCGGCATCAGTGCCCATGACGTTGCTGTGGATTCAAAATCAAATCACGGTTTCAGCACCAGCAAGCCGGTTGTGATGTGGGACGCCAAAACGCTGGAGAAAAGCAAAACCATCGATGTCAGCGGAAACCCCGACGGCATTCTGGCCGATCCGTTTAATCAGCGGATTTACGTCTGGAGTCATGCCGCGCCGAACGCGACTGTGATTGATGCTGTGAACGGCGCCGTCGTTGGCACAATCGACCTCGGCGGCGCACCCGAACAAGCCGTCAGCGACGGGCACGGCCGCATCTATGTCGACATCGAAGACAAGAGCGAGATCGCCGTCATCGACGCCAAGACCATGAGCGTAACCGGCCGTTACAGTCTTGGCGACAAAGGCGGTACACCCGCAGGGCTTGCTTTCGACGTCAAGAACCACATTCTCTTCGCCGCATGTCGCACCCCCGCAACAATGGTGATGCTCAATTCCGATGACGGTAAAATCCTAGCAACGCTTCCGCTTGGGAGCGGCACAGACGGCGCTGCATTCAATCCCACGACCATGGAAGCCTTCAGCTCGCAGGGCGACGGCACGCTCACGGTTATCAAGGAAGTTAGCCCAACTAACTTTGTCGTCGAGCAAACCATTCAAACACCGATGAGCGCCAAGACATCAACGCTCGATAGTAAGACAAACCATATCTTGCTGATTGCCGCCGAATTCGGACCGTCTACACCCCCAGCTACTCCAGGCGGACGTCCTGTTCGCGGTGCGATGGTGCCCGATTCATTCTCAATAATCTCAGTTGGAAAATAAAGGAGAGGCGTTGTGTCTATCCCATGTTAGTGCCGGAGACGAACGCGAGCGGCGCGATGAGAAACGCATCGAGAGTCTTTGCATCCCAAACAAGATGTGAATCCTTCATCGCTTGAGAGTACGCGTAGTCTGGAACCTTCGCAGCGGCACGGCCGACGACCCAACAGTGTCGTGGGCCGATGCCGTTATCGCGCAAAGCATGGCAGCCTTTGCATTCCTCATAGACTTGCTTTCAGCGATCGAGATCTGCAGCAGCTGTGTATCTTCCAAGACACAGCACGACACTGAGCATTGGAACAGCGATTGCCATGCACACACTCAATTTCATACCGGCTGGATGGCATGGCAGGCCGCGAGCCGAAGTGAGATGCTTGTTGACAAAGAAGAGTACTTCCACGCGCTCCGCATTCGCACAAGTCCTGCATCGGAGTTTGATAAAGATACGCAGGTGATACCCACAGAACAGG
>CAITZE010000133.1 GCA_903896775.1 uncultured bacterium | reverse complement strand
GTGCTGATCCCGATGTTCCTCATCATCGGCGTCTGGGGGGGCGGTCGTCGTGTCTATTCGGCCTTCAAGTTCTTCCTTTATACGCTGACAGGCTCGGTGCTTCTGCTGGTGGCTTTGCTCGCCATGTACTTCCAGGTTGGCACCACCGACATCCCGGCGCTGACGGCCTTCAAGTTCGCGCATGATATGCAGTATTGGCTGTGGCTCGGCATGTTCGCGTCTTTCGCCGTGAAGGTTCCGATGTGGCCGGTACACACCTGGTTGCCGGATGCGCACGTCGATGCGCCCACGGCGGGTTCGGTTATCTTGGCCGGTGTGCTCTTGAAAATGGGTGGATACGGGTTCCTGCGCTTCTCGCTGCCGATGCTTCCCGAAGCCAGCCATTACTTTGCACCGTTGGTGTTCACCCTGTCGGTGATCGGCGTGATCTATACGTCGCTGGTGGCCCTGGTGCAGTCCGATATGAAAAAGCTGATCGCTTATTCATCGGTTGCGCACATGGGCTATGTCACCATCGGTGTCTTCGCTGCCACCCAGCAAGCCGTGGAAGGCGCTATCTTCCAGATGCTCTCGCACGGCGTGGTCTCGGCCGCGTTGTTCCTCTGCGTCGGCGTGGTTTACGATCGCCTGCATACGCGTGACATCGACCGCTACGGCGGTCTCGTCAACAACATGCCGAAGTACGCCTTTGCCTTCATGGTGTTCATGCTGGCTTCCGTGGGCCTTCCTGGCACCGCGGGTTTTGTCGGCGAGTTCCTGGTTCTCGCAGGCACCTTCCAAGTGAATACGTGGGTTGCGTTGCTCGCAGCCAGCGGCGTGGTGTTGGGTGCGGCTTATATGCTGTACCTCTACCGCCGTGTTGTTTACGGCGAGTTGACCAAAGCCGACGTCAAAGAAATGCTCGATCTCGAGCCGCGCGAAATCGCCATCTTCGCACCGATGATCGCCCTTGTGATGTGGATGGGTATCTATCCGATGTCGTTCCTCGACATCATGGATGCTTCGGTGGCCAATATTTTGAAGAACTATCATGACGCCTTGGCGACCAAGGCCGCGGAAGTTGCGCCGCTTGGCAGCAATCTTCTCGCGTGGTTGCGGTAGGAAGGACTGATCACATGACCGACTTACCTTCCTTTGCGACGGCTTACCCGGAAATCCTCATGGCCATTTCGGCCCTAGTGCTGTTGATGCTGGGCGTTTTCCGTACCAAAGATTCGACGACCTTGGTGACCACGCTGACGATTGTGGTTATGGCCGCTGCTGCGGGCCTTGCCATCCACGGCACCCATGACAATCAGACCTTCAATCATCTGTTTGTCGTCAACCGCTTCACGATCTTCGCCAAAGTGCTGACGCTACTGGGCGCGGCACTCGCGCTTTTGCTCATCAATGTCTGGGCGCACCAAGAAAAGACCGCACGCTTTGAGCTTCCGATCCTGGTGCTGTTCGCCACGCTCGGCATGCTGTTGATGATCTCGGCCAATGACCTGATCTCGCTCTATGTCGGATTGGAATTGCAAAGCTTGACGCTCTATGTGCTGGCCGCTTTCCATCGTGACAGCCAGCGTGCGACGGAAGCGGGCGTGAAGTATTTTGTACTGGGCGCACTGGCGTCGGGCTTGCTGCTGTACGGCTCATCACTGGTTTACGGTTTCGCCGGCACGACAAACTTCGACGGCCTTGCCGCCGCTGTGAAGTCCGGCCCCAATACGCTGGGCGTGGTCATCGGCGTGGTGTTTGTCATTTCCGGCCTGGCTTTCAAAGTCTCGGCGGTCCCGTTCCACATGTGGACGCCGGACGTTTATGAAGGCGCACCGACCCCGATTACCGCGTTCTTCTCGATCGCGCCCAAAATCGCCGGACTCTGCTTGTTCCTGCGCGTGTTGGTGGGACCGTTCGCCGCCATGATCGAGCAATGGCAGCAGGTCATTATCCTGATCTCCATTCTCTCCATGGCGTGGGGCTCTATCGCCGCTATCGCGCAAAGCAGCATCAAGCGCCTGATGGCCTACAGCTCCATCGGCCATGTCGGCTACGCGCTGATCGGCTTGGTAGTCGGCAATGAAGAGGGCGCGCGCGGCCTGCTGTTCTATCTGCTGATCTATCTGTTCATGAACGTCGGCACCTTCGCCGTCATCCTGTCGATGCGCATCAAAGGCAAAAACGTCGAGCAGATCAGCGATCTCGCGGGCCTTTCCAAGAACCATCCGGCCATGGCCATGGCTTTAGCCGTCTTGATGTTCTCCATGGCCGGTATTCCGCCTATGGCGGGCTTTCTCGGCAAGTTCTACATCTTCGTCGCGGCCGTAAACGCGGGCTTCGTGATGCTTGCCATCGTCGGTCTTTTGGCCAGCGTCGTGGGGGCCTACTACTATCTGCGGCTCATCAAAATCATGTACTTCGACGAGCCCGCTGTCGCTTTCGATCCGCCGGGTCTGACTGCAGGGATCATTATGGGCGTTTCGAGCGTTCTCATGCTGGCTGTATTCATCGTCCCGGCACCTTTGGTGAACGGTGCGGAAGCCGCGGCGAAAGCCCTTTTCCTCGGCTAAGCGCTGTCTTTGCGATTAATGTCGTCTGACTGAAGAAGGGGCAGGGTTTGACCCAGGCCTGGTTCACAGCATCGCACGCGCCGCCGGAACCGCATCTGCCGCCGGGCTGGCGGGTTATGGGCTTTGAGTCTCTCGATAGCACAAACGCCGCGTTAAAACGCATCGTCGAACAAGAGGGCGATGTTCACGAAGGCCTGATGGTCTGGGCTGCTACGCAAACTGCGGGGCGCGGCCGGGCCGGACGTGTGTGGGCCAGTCCACGCGGCAATGTCTATGTTTCCATCCTGGTCGCGGCGCCCGAGAGTTCCGCGCGTGCGCACGAGCTCGGATTTGTCGCTGCTGTTGCGGTACGTGAAACCATTCTCGAGTTGCCACGCCATAACGCCGGCGAGCCGAAGGTGTCCTGCAAATGGCCCAACGACGTGCTGATCGAGGGCGAAAAAGTATGCGGCATCCTGCCTGAAGTGGTTTCCGACGACAGTAAGAGACCATGGATCGTGCTCGGCATCGGAATCAATCTTCAAGCCGTGCAGCTCGACCCGGCGGCCTATCCGCCGACGGCATTGTCCGCGCACGGAATCGATACAACACCTGCGCATGTACTGACGGTACTGACGCGCAGCCTCTACAAATGGCTCGCGCAGTGGCGAGAACAGGGGTTCGCCGCGATCCGTACGCAATGGCTTGGTTGCGGACCAGAGGTCGGCGCGAACGTTGCGGTGGGATTGCCGGAAGGCGCGGTGTCGGGAGCCTTTGCCGGTTTGGATGAAGACGGAGCCTTGTTGCTGGAAACGCGCAAGGGCAAACGGCGTATTGTCGCCGGGGATGTGCTGTTTGGGGACGGCCAGAATGCTGCTCGCGATTGATTGCGGAAACACAAATGTTGTTTTTGCCGTCTATGACGGCGAGAACCTCAGAGGCCAATGGCGCGCCGCCACAAAAACCGATCGCACCGCGGATGAGTACGGCGTGTGGTTGACGCAACTCCTGGAACGTGACGGGATTGCCTCGGCCGATATTACCCACGCCATCGTCGCGTCTGTTGTTCCGAATAAAAACTTCGATCTCAAGAAGTTGTGTGAGACTTACTTCCACTGCACACCAAAATTCATAGGTGATGCCGGGCTCGATCTTGGCACAGCCGTGCGTGTTCAAAATCCAAAGGAAGTCGGCTCCGACCGTGTCATCAATGCCATCGCCGCCCATTCCACCTATGGTGGTCCCTTGATCGTCATCGACTTCGGTACCGCGACGACATTCGACGTTGTGGATGGGACCGGGGCTTACTGTGGCGGCTGCATTGCGCCTGGCATTAATCTGTCCATGGAAGCGCTACACATGGCGACGGCGCAGTTGCCGCGGTTGCCTGTGGTCAATCCGGGCAAAGCACCAGTGATCGGCACCAGCACCGTCGCGGCCATGACCTCCGGTGTATTCTGGGGCTACATCGGCCTCATCGAGGGGCTGGTGACGCGCATCAAAGCCGAACGGGCTGAGAAGATGACCGTCGTCGGTACCGGCGGCCTTGCGCCGCTGTTTGCGGAAGCTACGGAAGTCATCGAGCACATAGACCCGGACCTCACGCTGCGCGGCCTGCAGCAAGTGCATCAGCGGAATAGCAACTGACGGCATGAACCGTTCATTTTCCCAAGACGTCAAATCCGACTTCCCGAAAGGTCTCGACCAGGGCCTATGGTTCGTACCGCTGGGCGGCGCCGGCGAAATCGGCATGAACCTCAATCTGTTTGCCTGCGATGGCAAATGGCTGATGGTCGATCTGGGTGTGACTTTCGGCGACGAGACGATCCCGGGCCTAGATGTTGTCATGGCCGATCCCAGCTTCATCGTCGAACGCCGCGACAAGCTGGCGGGGCTCATCGTCACCCATGCTCACGAGGATCATGTCGGCGCGGTGGCATACCTGTGGCCGCAGCTGAAGTGCCCGGTCTACACCACGCCGTTTTGCGCAGCGTTTCTGGAATACAAGCTCAAGGAAGTCGGTCTTCACGGCCAGGTGCCGGTGACTGTGGTGCCGCTCGGTGGGCGTGCCGAGATCGGACCTTTCAATGTGGACTTCATTACGCTGACCCATTCGATCCCCGAGCCCAACGCGCTGGCCATCCGTACCCGCCACGGTACCATCTTTCACACTGGTGATTGGAAGTTCGATTCCGATCCGCTGATTGGTGAGGTCACCGATTACGCCGCTCTTAACGCCATCGGCGATCAGGGCGTGCTGGCGCTCATTGGCGATTCTACAAACGTCTTCTCAGAGGGCGAAGCCGGCTCCGAAGGCGAAGTGCGAGAGAGCTTGATCGGCCTGTTTGCGCGCTTTACGGGCCGCATTGCCGTGGGCTGTTTTGCCTCTAACTTGGCGCGCCTCGAATCCATCTGTCGGGCGGCTGCGGCCAATGGCCGCCACGTGGCGCTCGTTGGCCAGTCCTTATGGCGTATCGTCGAGACGGCGCGCCGTACCGGTTATCTCGCGCCCGACTTGACCTTCTATGAAGCCGAGGATGCCGCCTACCTGCCGCGCGATAAGGTGCTTTATCTCTGCACCGGCAGCCAAGGTGAGGCGCGCGCAGCTTTGATGCGAATCGCCTCGGGCCAACACCAGGATGTCAGCCTGGAAGAGGGCGACGTGGTGGTGTTTTCCAGCCGCGTTATTCCCGGCAACGAAAAGGCCATCGCCAGGGTTCAGAACCACCTCGCCAAGCTGGGCGTCGAAATTGTGACCACCCGCGACCATTTCATTCACGTCTCGGGCCATCCCGCTCGGGATGAACTGCGCCGCATGTATCAGATGATCCGCCCGCAGATCGCCATTCCGGTTCACGGCGAAGCCATGCATATGCGCGCCCATGCGGCCCTCGCCAAAGAATGCCAGGTTCCTCACACCGTGCTGGTCGAGAACGGCTCGGCCGTGAAGTTCGAGAACGGCAAAGCCCGCGTTGCAGGCACGGTTTGGAGCGGGCGTCTGGCTTTGGAGGATGGCGCCGTAATTCCTTTTGCCGCGCCTATGCTCCGCGACCGTAAACGCATGTTCTATGAAGGCGCTGTCGTCGCCACCGTCGTGCTGGACGAGGACGGTGAGTTACTGGGCGAGCCTCAAGTGGCGGTGCTCGGCATGACCGATCCGTTGGAAGATGAGGATGAGTACGGCTGGGATTATGTCCTCAACAATGCCGTCAATCGTTTGCCCAGGAAGGCGCGCCGCGATGATGATGCGGTGGAGGAGGTTGTGCGCTCCGGTGTCCGTAAAGCCTTCGCGCCCAAGCGAAAACCGGTGGTGAAAGTCCACGTCATCAGGGTGTAGACTTAAGAGGCTACAAAGGAGCTCGCCGATGATGCGATCTTTGAGTCTTATCAGTGCGCTAACGCTCGCTGCTTCATGTGTCACATGCAGCGCTTATGCCGAGGATGTGGCTGTCTCTGCGGCCGATTGCAGCAAGTTGGTGCAGCATGTTCCCGCCGACGATGTGACCTATAAGCCGGGCGTGGATGTGCATGGCAAAGCGGTCGTGCCGGCGGACTTGGGCGGGGGCACAAATATCACTATGCCGGAGCAAATCGATATCCAGATCGGCATAGATCTCGCTGACCGTTTGGCCTTGCGCGATGCCAAGCAAACCGGAACGACGCCCGGCCTCCCGGGAACTGCCACGCCAACCCCAGTTCGTAAGGTACTGCCTTATACAGGGTTGGCACCCATCGGCGTCCTGACAATCAAAGGCAATGACGCTTATTGGAATGGCGAGCCCATCGCGCCCCAGGATGAGGTCAAATTGGCCGAGGCCTGCCGCAAGGGCATGACCGCGGCCGGCGTAACCTTGCCGACCTTAAAGCCGTCGCTTCCAAAGCCTTAAAGCCCTCAACCGGTCTGATCCAGTTCGGTTTATTGCCTATTGAAGGGCCTTCGCCTATGGTCCCGCGACGTATTTTTGCCCCTCGATCTCAAGGATTCCCATGCGGCTGTCCCGTTTCTTTCTGCCCACGCTTAAGGAAAATCCCTCCGAAGCGCAGATCGTTTCTCACCGTTTGATGTTGCGGGCGGGGCTGGTCCGCCAGCACGCCGCCGGGATTTATAACTGGCTGCCCCTGGGCACACGGGTTTTGCAGAACATCATTCAGGTGGTGCGCGAAGAACAGAACGCCGCCGGCGCGCAAGAAATCATCATGCCGACGATCCAGTCTGGCGACCTCTGGAAGGAAAGCGGGCGCTACGACGATTACGGTCCCGAGATGCTGCGCATTAAGGATCGCCACGAGCGCGATATGCTTTACGGCCCCACGCACGAAGAGGTGGTGACGGATATTTTCCGTAACAATATCAAAAGCTACCGTGACCTTCCTAAGAACCTTTATCAGATTCATTGGAAGTTCCGCGACGAAGTTCGTCCGCGTTTCGGAGTCATGCGTGGCCGCGAATTTTTGATGAAGGATGCCTATTCCTTCGACATCGATTACGAGCGTTCCCGCCACGCCTATAATCAGATGTTCGTGGCGTACTTGCGCACCTTCGCTCGCCTCGGTCTAAAAGCCATCCCGATGAAAGCAGATTCCGGTCCCATCGGCGGTGACCTTTCCC
>CAITZE010000132.1 GCA_903896775.1 uncultured bacterium | reverse complement strand
GATAGAATTGTCCGAGCAGACTGATTCCCCTCCCTTCAGTTTCTCGGATTACAACCGCGGCAGCGCAACTCCCCCCTCCATTGCGCTGTCGCCGTTTTTATTCAGAGACCAGCTCACAGCGAGCTTCAAAGTTAAAGCGTCTGGCCGGTGTTTTTTTATGGTACGTGCTGGATGCGGCGGCGGTGGTTTTTCTCCCCCATAAAGGTTGAGCCGCCGCCGTTTTTATTTATGAGATTGCGAGACTACGCTCGTCTCAATCCAACTTCTCCAGCCTGCCACCGCCAACCATGGTCTTGGTAATATGCGGCGCGCCCTCATAAGAGACATGCCCCGCGCCGATCACGGTGACGGTGAGGACCTTCGCCGGTTTGATCAGCACCTCGCCCGCGCCAACAGTCGTGACTACAGCGGTATCGAGAATTAGGTTTGGAAAGCTTGCCTTGTTCGCCCCCGTCATCGTTAGGGCCACACTATCCACGTGGCCTTCAGCGTCCATCTCAGTAGCGCCAGTCAGTGTGACTGCAACATCTCCACCCTCAAGGCCTTTTACTCGAACGCGGGCTGCTCCAGAAACAATGAGCCCCGCTAGATGCGGTAGCTCAATCCGTACTCTGTAATTCTCGCGGTCCCCAAAACCAAACAGCCACCAATGCGTTTCGCGTGTGATGTACAGCGTGTGGTCGCGCACCTCGGTCTTGATCTCGCTAAGGTCCTGCTCCTCGCTGTCCAGCGCGACCGACTGTGTCTTTCCGGCGGCGATCTCGATCTCGCCAGCGTCTGCAAAAGACACTGTTTCAAACGGCCTGAGATCGCGCCGCGATGTCTCCGCTTGAGCATTAAAAGAGATGAGTGCGGCCACGAAAGCTGGAATGAAACGCATGCGGAGAACGGTCATGATGAACTCGCGAAAAAGTGGGCCTGACCAGCATAATGCACGCCCTATGCCAACCTCTAAGCCATTGAAATATAAGTGCTCAGATTTGGCCGAGTGGTAGGAATCACCACTTGATGCGATTTATCGCGAAGTTAGAGCCCTTACGAGCTGGGCTCGACGAAGCTATCCAGCACCTTTTTACGACCGGCTTTGTCGAAAGCGATGGCGAGCTTGGAGCCGTCGATTTCCTCGACAAGGCCATAACCGAATTTCTCGTGAAAAACGCGGTCGCCAATCTTGAAGCCATGCTCGGATTTGCCGCGCGACTTCACTTCCCATTCGTCGGCTTCAATCATACGCCCGGGCTTGCGAAAGCCGGAGCCGGAGCGCGCACCGCTGTCTGAGAGACCACCCCATCCGCCGCCGCTGTTGCCGCCATAGAGGCCGGCATCGGCTTCCTGCTCCACGGCGTCCTTGGGCATTTCGTCGATGAAGCGCGAAGGAATGCTGGACTGCCACTGGTTATAAACCCGGCGGTTGGCCGCGAAGGACACGAACACACGTTTACGCGCGCGCGTGAGGCCGACGTAGGCTAGGCGGCGCTCTTCCTCCAAGGCCTTCTGGCCGTTCTCTTCGAGCGAACGGCGACTGGGGAAAATGTCTTCCTCCCACCCAGGCAAGAAGATGCTGTCGAACTCAAGACCTTTGGCGGCGTGAAGCGTCATGAGGGTGATGCTGTCCTGACCGGCAGCCGCATCGTTCTCCATGACAAGGCTGACGTGATCAAGGAACCCCGCAAGGTTTTCCCATTCTTCGAGACCTGAGACGAATTCGCGCAAGTTATCGAGGCGGCCCGGTGCTTCGGGCGATTTGTCGGCTTGCCACATGGCGGTGTAACCGGACTCGTCCAGGACTTGTGCTGCCAAGTCTGCCGGCCCTAGCGTATCCTTCAAGCTGCGCCAGCGGTCGAAGTCAGCGATCAGCGTCTTGATGGAACCACGCGCTGCGGGCCGTAGTTCGTCGGTCTCGACCATGCGCAAGGAGGCTTCCACCAGCGGAATGTTGAGCTTGCGGCCCAGCTGATGGATTTTCTGAATTGTCGTGTCCCCAAGTCCGCGCTTGGGCTTATTGACGATGCGTTCGAACGCCAGGTCGTCATCGCCCTGTGCGATCAGCCGCAGATAGGCCATGGCGTCGCGGATTTCGGCGCGTTCATAGAAGCGTGGGCCGCCGATCACG
>CAITZE010000131.1 GCA_903896775.1 uncultured bacterium | reverse complement strand
GACTTACGCCAAGCTTAGACCACCCGAGAATAGGCGAAATCAGTTCACCTCACGCTCTGGTGAAGTGTCCGCCCCTAAATTCTAACCGCCTGATATCGGTCGCTTTTGTTACATGGGCAGTGGAGTGCCGCGGTTACCAAGTTTGACGCGCGCGACAAGCGCAACGAGGCCCAACACTGTCAGGCACACAGCCGGCAGCAGCATTGGCAAAATGTTGCTTTGAGTCGTTGTCGCGATCCAAGGCATTAGATTCTGGCCCAGAAAGCCCCCGAGATTGCCGATGGAATTGATGGCCGCGAGACTTGCCGCGGCACGCGCGCCGCCAAAGAAGCGCGGCGGTAGCGACCAGAAGCAGGGGTAAAGCAGATAAATGCAGGGCGCGCCCAGAATCAACGCCACGAAGCGCAGTGTATTAGATGGGAGTTGCGTGCTGGCGATAAACACAGCGACGCCGCAGATCGCAACCAGCACGACCGCGCGCAGCATCGTCTGTTCACCGCGCAGGCGCGCCGGCACCCAAGCCAGCATGCAGGCTGCCAACGCCCACGGAATCGTATTTAGCAAACCGTTGATTGTGGAGCTGACGCCGAAGCCTTTGACCACCGTCGGCAGCCAATAACTGACGCCGTAGAGCGAGGTCGACATCAACATATAAATACAGGCGAAGCCCAGCACGCGCGGGTCAATGAGGGCGGCATAGGGGTTACCCTCTGTCACGGTGGCGGCTTTTTCCGCCGCCAGCCGCTGGGTCAGCCAGTTTTTTTCATCGGACGACAGGAAATCGGCTTCGGCAGGCCCGGACGGTAGAAACTTCAGCACAACCACTGCGAGGATAATCGGCGGCAGGCCGGTCGCAACAAACACCCATTGCCAACCCGCAAGGCCGAACAGACCATCAAGATCGAGCAGTGGTCCTCCGATCAGCGCGCCCAGCGCATTGGCGCAGGCGCTTCCCAGCGTGAATATGCCGAGCACGCGGGTGCGGTGACGTTGCGGAAACCACAGCGTCAAATAAAACAGAATGCCCGGATAAAGCCCCGCTTCGGCGACCCCCAACAGGCAGCGCAGGACTTGAAACGCGACAACCGAGTGGAAAAAGCCCTGTAGGATCGTGATGAGACCCCACGTCAGCATGATCCGGGCCATCCAGTACCTTGCGCCAAACTTATGGACCGCAAGCGTGCTCGGGATCTCAAACAGCAAATAAACGACAAAAAACAGGGATGAAGCGAAGCCGTAGGCGGTTTCGGTAGTATTCAGCGCCGCAACCATCTGCAATTTGGCGTAGCCGACGTTTTGCCTGTCGACGAATGACGCCAGAAACATCAACGTCAGTAACGGCATTAACCGCCAGATCAAGCGCGTTATAAGGCGATCTTCGTCGATGACGTT
Organism: uncultured bacterium; assembly: GCA_903896775.1. Classification (GTDB taxonomy): domain Bacteria; phylum Pseudomonadota; class Alphaproteobacteria; order Rhodospirillales; family Rhodospirillaceae; genus SHVO01. The sequence goes on along the minus strand of CAITZE010000131.1, from coordinate 16,692 downwards.
CTGCTGCAAGGCCGTTCCCCCCAACTGGCCGGGACGGCAATCACGCCACCCCTGATGGGGAAGTTTAGGGCCTTAGGAGAAATGGTGCGCCCGGAAAGACTCGAACTTCCAGCCTTCTGATTCGTAGTCAGATGCTCTATCCAATTGAGCTACGGGCGCGCACGGGGAGGTTTTCTAAGCCAAAACCACCCGCGAAGTGTCTCCTGAACCGGCAAAAGCGGCGTTAAACCGCCATTTCCCAATTCATGAGGAGGCCTGAAATACTAAGATCGCCTGAGCGATGCAAGGAAAACAATTGAAAATCCTTAGCCTTCAGACCGATCGGTGTCGTCAGGCGACTTGTTCTCGGGGAAACCATTGAGTAAAGTCGCTCCGTGAGTGGGGTGTTCCTAAATTTTGGAGCATCGCCAAGCCTTTGGGGGCGGTTTCTAAATATTGTTTTCGGGCAGACCGGAACATCGGCGGCGCGCAGGCATCGACCAGACCGGTAGTGGGAATGTGAGTGTAAGGATGCAGGTACAGGAGCTGTCCAAGCAATTCCGGGGACAAGGCGACCGCGTGACTCAGTATATGGGCCGCACCCTTTTCAACGACCGCGGCGCAGCAAATAATTCAACGTGGCCAAAGCACTTGGCTATGGCTGCTCTGGTTCTTGCATTAAGCGGCTGCTCGAACGGCAGCAAAATGAACCCGTTCCAGTCCGGCTCCGCCTCGGCGTCTCAAACCACGGCCGACGCTCCGGTTGAAGCCGCACCGCTTCCCGCAACGACCAGCAAATTCGGCCCCACGGCTGTCGGTCAAAAAGCCGCGCAGTTTGCGGTCTGATTTCGAGAAGCTCAGAACCAATTCGCAAACCCGCGCAGCGCAGCTCGATACGATTCGCAGCCAGACCGTTGCCAATGTGAACGCTTACCACAGCCGTGTCGGCGCGATTCGCTCGCGCCTGCAGATGGGCTCGACGCCCGGCAATCCGGAATTGCTGGCCGAGTGGAGCCAAGCGCAAACGCAGCTGACGCAAATCGATTCCGATATTGCGACCTTGAACCAACTCTCCGCGCAAGTCTCGGGCGATGCCGGAACGTCGTCATATCTGCTTGAGAACATTCGCGCCGCCTACACCTTGTCGGGCGCCTTGGAAGAAGATCACCGCCAGCTCCGTATGCTGGAGGACGAGGTCAACCAGAACGCCATCATCATCGATCGCGCGCTGCAGAGCCTTAACAACGAAATCAATCGCCAGGCCGAATACATCACAAGCGAACGCACGGCGCTCGTGCAGCTCGCTTCCGACATCAATGTCGGCCAGTCCTTCACGACACCCACACGCCGTGCGACGGCAACTGCCGCTGCGCCGCGCCCTGTCGCAACCGTGACGGCAGCTTCGCTGAAAGATAAGAAGCCCTTGGTCGTGATCCGTTTCGATAAAGCCGATGTCGCTTACGAACCGGCATTGTATCAAGCTTTGAGCCGCGCCCTCGAACGCCGCCCCGATGCGACCTTTGATCTGGTTGCAGTGGCGCCCAACGACGCTGCTCAAACCATCGCGCGCCGCGATGCCGACGCCGTGTTCAAGTCCATGACCAACATGGGCTTGCCGGCGGAACGCGTTGCCATGGCAGCTATGGCGAATGCCGCCGCTGCAACGCCCGAAGTGCACATCTACGTGCATTGACCTAGTTTTTGTTGGCGAGCACAGCGAGCCTACAAAAACTGGTCCCCGAGGGATCGCGTAGCGAGCCCGCAGGGAAGCCTACTCCACACTCAGCTTGATCAGATCGCCACGTTATCGATAAGACGTGCGCGCCCTAAATGCGCCGCCGCCAGCACGCGGCCTGGCTCACGGGCGTTTGAAAGCGGCGCCAATGTTTCGGCATTGCGCGCTTCAACGTAATCGACTTCACGAAAACCAGCCTTGAGAAGGTCGTCGCGAGCCGTCGCCATGGCTTTGGCGACATCGCCGCCTGCGGCAATCGCAGCGGCTGCCGCAACAATCGCTGTGTATAGTTTTGGCGCTTGTGCGCGCTCGGCTGGCGTCAGGTATGCGTTGCGCGATGACAGCGCGAGACCATCGGCATCACGCACGGTCGGCACGCCGATGATGTCCACTGGGATATTCAGATCGGCGACCAACCGTTTGATGATCGCGAGCTGCTGATAATCTTTTTCGCCGAACAGCGCGATGTCGGGCAGCGTTTGCAGCAAAAGCTTAGTAACCACTGTCGATACGCCATCGAAGTGGACAGGCCGATGCGCACCGTCGAGCACTTCGCTTAAACCCGCCACGCGCACATTAGTGACAAAGCCATTCGGATACATAGCCGCCGCATCGGGCGCGAAAAGCACGTGCACGCCTGCCGCATTCAACATTTCAAAGTCGTCGTGTTCGGGCCGCGGATAGGCTTGGAAATCTTCGTTCGGTCCGAATTGCTTTGGATTGACGAAGATCGTCGCGACAACCCGGTCGGCCATCTTCTGTGCGCGATCCATCAGCGTGAGGTGGCCCTTATGCAAAGCGCCCATGGTCGGCACCAGCGCAATGGAGCGCCCCTCGCGGCGCCAAGCCTGCACGCGGCGGCGCAGACTTTCGACATCGCGAACGGCAACGAGAGCGCCGGCATAAGAAGAGGGCATGGGGGGACTTACTTACGTGAGGGCTTATTTACGTGAAGATTTGGGTAGCGCTTTTTTCTTGGTCGTCTTTTGTGGCGTCGCGACGAAGCAATGTTCCATGGTCGGGAACCTTCCGCTGCGCACATCATCGGCATAAGCGGCGACAGCAGCTCTCATCGCAGCGCCGACTTCGGCATAACGCTTCACAAACTTCGGCTTGAACAGGTCGAAGACGCCGATGACATCATCGACGACCAGAACCTGTCCGTCGCAGGCCGGCGACGCACCAATGCCGATTGTCGGCACGGGGATGGCAGCGGTAATCGCGCGCGCCAAAGGCTCTAGCGTTTTCTCGACGACGACAGCAAAAGCGCCCGCGTCTGCGACGGCCCTTGCATCAGCCATAATTTTCTTGGCTTCGGCCGCCGTGCGCCCCTGCGCGCGATAACCACCGAAACGATTGACAGACTGCGGTGTCAGACCGACATGGCCCACCACGGGAATGCCGCGATCCAGAAGGAAGCGGATGGTCTCGGCCATCTCCGCTCCGCCTTCCATTTTCACTGCCGCGCAACCTGTCTCGGCCATAACCCGCGCCGCCGATTTATAGGCTTCGGCAGGCGAAGCTTGATAGGACCCAAACGGCATATCGACAATCACGCAGGCTCGCTCGGAAGACCGCACCACCGCTTGGCCGTGAGCGATCATCATATCGAGTGTGACGGTGAGCGTGGACTCCATGCCGTAAACGGTCATGCCGAGCGAATCGCCCACCAGAATGGCATCCACATGAAGGTCCAGCGCGCGCGCCGTGGGCGCCGAGTACGCCGTCAGCCACACCATGGGCGCAACGCCGGCCGATACTTTGCGTGCCGACAGATCGCGGATCGTCAAGCGCGCGGACTTCGCCGATGCATTCGATTTGGCGTTTTGCGGTACCGTGCTCACGCGTGTCCTCGTAGAAATTTGCGCCGCATCAGGGAACGCGGCTTGGCGGAAGGTTTAGCCTATTTTTCGATTTTGCATAAGGCCCGCAGCGATAAGACGCGGACTAAAAGACGCGGGCTAAAAGACGTGGGCTAAAAGACGTGGGCTAATCGCGCGCGCGGTAATACCACATGACGGCGGCGATGGCCGCCACCAGCAGCACGATACCCATGATTTCGGAGGCGCTCACGAGATGTTCCGGCGACGTGTGTGCTGTTCAACGCGGAGCAAGGTCATAAAGGAAGACGCACGACAAAGCACGTGCCCTGTGGCGATGTTGTCAGCAACGTGACATCGCCGCCTTGAGCCCGCATCAGCTCTCGTGCGATGGGCAGACCGAGCCCAAAGCCGCCGACCCGCGTCGAACCGGCAAAAGGCACAAACAGGTTGTCGCGTGCTTTGGGCGCAAGACCTGAGCCGTTGTCGGTCACATGAATGGTCTGATAGCCGCCATCTTCACGCGCCGTCAGCTCGACCTTGGACGCGCCGGCTTCATCGGCATTGCGTAAAAGGTTTTCGAAAGTCCTGTGCAAAAGATCGATATCGCCGGAGAACGCCGCATCCGTTTCGTTCTCGATGTGAATATGGCTCGTTTTCAAAATCGGTTGGATGGAGGCTGTCAGATCGGCGAGCAGCGGCGCGACCTGCAGCCGCTGCTTTTGCACATGGGGTAAACCTTCTTTGGCGAACCGCAACGTCGAGGCCGACAATTGCACAGCGCGGTCTACCGAACGCACCATTCCAGCTGTGAGACGCCTCACCTCAGGATCAGGCAGAGCTTCGAGACGCTCTGATTCCAGCATCGCCGTCGCGAGTATATTTTTGAGATCGTGCGAAATCTTGGTGACCGCCGTACCGACGCCGGCAAGCCGCTCTTTCTGCAACAACGCGGTGCGCAGTTCCTGCTGCATAGTGGCCAGCGTTTGCTCGGCGATGCCAACCTCATCTTTGCGTGCCGATGGCCGGATAATACTGCGCGGATCTTCCGGCGCATTTTGAAACCCGGTCATGCTTGCTGTCAGCCGGCGCAAGGGGCGCACCGCGAGCCACTGGATCGAAACGTAAACCAGCACCGCCGTCACGAAAGATACGAACAGGCTGATGCCGAGAATGCGCTGGGCATAGGCCCACATTTCGTCACGCAACAGCCGCTCGTCGAAGACCGCTTCCACCAGCACAGAAGGATTTGCCGGACTGGGGCCGATGGCCATCACGGCATACGTGTCCTGGCGCAACATGGTCTTGAAAGCATTGATGATCGAATCCGGGAACATGGATTTGCGCAAATCATAAACAAACGGAATCGTTGCTGGGATCGCAGGCCCGAACGTACGCGTCGGTAAGCCGGGTCGGTGCACCGACATGCCGAGGATGCGCCCCTGCGACAGAAGATTGTCGCGCAGCAAGGGATCGATCTGGCCGGTTTTCTCGGCGGCCACATCGAGAGACGTGAAAATCAAATGCGCAGTCGCCAGTTTGTCGGCGAGGCGATTCAGACGGAAGTAGGCCAGGTTGGGCACGAAGAGGATGACCTCGGCCAACATCACGAAGCCGACGGTGAGAATCAGAAGCCGCGCCGACAGACTGGACGTCACCGGTTTGGACACATCCGCGACCGAAAGGCCGGCGAGGGGTGTATCCGAAAGCGAAGCCGGGACGTTGGTGTCTGGCATGGCAGGCCATCTTGGTGATTCAGGAAAAAGCAGGGGAAGTGTAACCCTCCCACCCCACCCCTACCACTGCGCCCCTATTTCCGGCCAGACCGGGCCGAATCGGGCCTTGCTCTTTGATTTATCGGAGACTTGGCCGGGCGGGGGGATTTGGGGCCCCAAACCCTTGTTAAATCCCTGAAAAGGGCGGATTTTCGCGAGGTTAAGAGGGCGGAGCATTGACTTAGCACCCCCCCACCCTTATACACCGCTCGCTAATCGAACGCTCCCCGACTGCGGGGAGTGTTTTTCCTTTTTTTGAATAACTGGAGTTGGTGACGTGAAACGCACCTATCAGCCGAGCAAATTGGTCCGCGCACGTCGTCACGGCTTCCGCGCCCGCATGTCCACGGTCGGTGGCCGCAGAGTGATCGCCAACCGCCGCGCTAAGGGCCGTAAGCGCCTTTCGGCCTAAATCTTAGAGACAAGGTTGGTCGGGCCCTCCTAGACCGTTCTTACCTGTCGGATGGAACGCCATGGCCTGGGACACGGAGCAAGCCTCACATCAGCTGCCGTGCCCGGGTAAGTCGAGCGGGCGTGTCTGGAACCGGCTGCCTAAGCGAGCAGACTTCTTGCGGATCGGCGCTGCCGGCACACGCCGTGTCACGCCCGGTTTCATTCTGCAGTCAGCACCTCACCCTGAGAATAGCGAGCCTGCGCTTCGCGTCGGCTTTACGGCCAGCCGCAAGGTCGGCAATGCGGTTGCACGCAATCGCGCCAAGCGCCGCCTGCGCGCACTGGCAGATAAAGTCATGCCGGAAGCGGCCGATCCCGCGCGCGATTACGTTTTTATCGGCCGCACCGAGACCTTGAAGCGCGACTTTGCCGCTATGGAGCAGGACCTGCGCCACGCCTTAAGAAAACTGCACGATCAAAAGCCGGCGACCAAGGCGACAACGCCATGACGGCATTTTTGCTGCAGCTTCCAGCGCTGATCTTGCGGCTCGCGATTCGAGCCTACCAATTAGGTATTGCGCCTTTGCTGGGTCCGCGCTGCCGCTTTTACCCCAGCTGCTCGTCCTATGCCGCCGAAGCCATCGCACGCCACGGCGCTGTGGCCGGCTCATTGTTAGCGACAAAGCGCGTGGCCCGCTGCCATCCTTGGTGCGACGGAGGTTACGACCCCGTACCTGAGACCTTCACCAATAAGTTCACGGCCCGGAACTTGACGCATCCTGCCACGGCTCATACGTCTTGCTGCCAGCCGAGGGCCTTACCGACTTCCCCCCAAACAGCACTGTTCGAATAAGTTTATGGACAATCGCAACACCATCATCGCCATTTTCCTCTCGCTCGCCATTTTGCTGGGCTGGGAATTTTTCTTTGTCCCGAAAACGCCGCCGTCCAGCGATGCGCCCGCCGCGACCGCGCTGCCGCCCTCGACGCCCGGCGGTGTTGAGTCCGCAATGCCGATGACCGCGCCGGGAGCGCCGGCAGCGGAAACCGCGCCCGCGGCCTCTGCAAAACGTGTGCATATCGAAACACCATATGTTGAAGGCTCCCTGTCCCTCACCGGCGCGCGCTTCGACGATGTCACGCTGATCGGCTACCGCGAGACGATCGACCCGACCAGCCCACCGATCACGCTGCTCGCGCCAGCGACGTCGCCCAATCCCTACTATGCCGAATGGGGATGGATTTCGAACGACAGCAGCGTCGCGTTGCCGACGGCGACGACGGAATGGACTACGAGCAATCCCGATGCCGTACTGACCGACACAACACCTTTGGTGCTAACCTGGGATAATGGGCAGGGTTTGGTCTTCACGCGCACCATTCGCGCTGACAAAGAGTATCTATTCACCGTCGAACAGACGATCGCCAATACCGGCGAAAAGCCCGTGACATTGTATCCGTACAGCCTCGTCGTGCGCCTCGACGAGCACACGACCAAAGGCAACAGCTTCGAAGGCCCCATCGGCGCCTTCAATAATCAGTCGAAAGAAGTCAAATACGCCGACCTTAAAAAGAAAGGCAGCGACACCGCCGATTCCGTCGGCGGCTGGATTGGCTTCTCCGACAAGTATTGGCTTTCGGCTGTGGCCTTCGACCCGGCCGTTAAAATCACCGGCACCTATCGTTACGCCGATGCCGCCGGTCGCGAGCGTTTCCAAACCGATCTGCGCGCCGATCCCATCACCGTTGCGCCCGGCGAAACCAAAGCGATCAAAGGCTATCTTTTCGCTGGCGCCAAAGAGCTTAGGCTGCTTGACGCTTATGCCAAAGATCCCGGCTTGCAGCGTTTCGATCTCGCCATCGATTTCGGCTGGTACTATTTCCTGACCAAGCCGTTCTTCCTGATCCTGCGCTGGCTGCACGGCATGATCGGCAACTTCGGCATCTCCATTCTCGCGCTCTCAACCCTTGTTCGCCTGTTGATGTTCCCGATTGCCCACAAGCAATTCAAGACGATGAACAAGATGAAGCGCCTGCAGCCCGAGATGAAGCGGCTTCAGGAAAAGCACGCCACCGATAAGGCGAAGCTGAACCAAGAACTGATGGAGCTTTATAAGCGCGAGAAGGCCAACCCGTTGGCCGGTTGCTTGCCGATCATCATTCAGATTCCGGTGTTCTACGCGTTGTACAAAGTGTTGTCGGTGACCATTGAGATGCGCCACGCGCCGTTCTTCGGATGGATTCACGATCTTTCGGCGCCGGACCCCACCAGCATCCTCAATCTATTCGGTCTGCTGCCCTACGCCATTCCGCCCGTCCTCGCGATGATCAGCATCGGCGCATGGCCGATTATCAACGGCACGACGATGTTCATTCAGCAGCGCCTGAGCCCCGCCCCCGCCGATCCGATGCAAGGCCGCATCATGATGCTCATGCCGGTCATCATTACGTTCGTGTTGGCACCGTATGCGGCTGGCCTTGTGATCTACTGGGCCTGGAGCAACACGCTGGGCATTCTTCAGCAATGGGTCCTGCTGAAGCGCACAGCAGCGGCCGAGGCTAAGCTCGCGTCCTGATGGCCGAACATCAGTTCAATCCTGTTTTCAAGCCTGAGGTGCTGGAGGTCGGCCGGCTTCTGTTTGCCCAGCAGTGCGAGTTCCTGCGCGGGGTATTGAAGCTGGAGGAGATGCCGCACGCGGACTTGCCCGAGATCACCTTCGCCGGGCGTTCCAATGTCGGCAAATCGAGCCTGATCAACGCCCTGACCGGGCGAAAGAGCCTCGCGCGCACCTCGGTCACACCGGGGCGCACTCAGGAAATCAATTTCTTCGATCTGGGCGGGCGGCTAATGCTGTCGGACCTGCCGGGGTATGGCTTCGCCCAAGCGCCCAAAGACAAAGTCGCGGCCTGGACCGATTTCATCAAGCTGTACCTTAAAGGCCGACCGACCTTGCGCCGGGCACTGGTGTTGATCGACGCCCGTCACGGCCTCAAGGAGGTCGACCGCACCATCATGAAGTTGATGGACGACTCGGCGGTGAACTATCAGGTCGTCATGACCAAAGCCGACAAAGTGAAGCCGGAAGCCCTGACCAAAGCACGGGCTGCGGTCACGAAAGAGCTGACCGAGCACGTCGCCGCCCACCCGGAAGTGCTGGTGACTAGCGCCGCCGACGGTTTTGGCATTGCCGATGTGCGTGCCGCCTTGTCAGAACTGGCCAAGCCAGAGTAGGACATCGGCCCATAATCCCAAGCCGAGCTATACGCATTCAGGAGCGCCTCCGTTCATGACCGCAGACAACAGCAACGACCAAGACGTATGGCTTGAGAAAGCCGGCATTCTGGCCGAAGCGCTGCCGTTTATGCGCGCCCACTCGGGCGAGACCATCTGCGTGAAATACGGCGGTCACGCCATGGGCGACGACAAGGTCGCCGAACGCTTTGCCCGCGATATCGTGCTGCTGAAGCAAGTCGGCATCAATCCCATCGTCGTGCACGGCGGCGGCCCGCAGATCGGTGCAATGCTGGATCGCCTCAAGATCAAAAGCGAATTCATCGACGGCTTGCGCGTCACCGATGCCGCCACTGTCGAGATCGTCGAGATGGTGCTGTGCGGCTCCATCAACAAACAGATCGTCAGCGCTATCAATAAGGCCGGTGGCTTTGCCGTAGGCATGTCGGGCAAAGACGGCAACCTGATCAAGGCGCGGAAATTGCGCCGTTCGAAAAAAGACCCGGGCTCGAATATCGAGAAAATTCTCGACCTCGGCTTTGTCGGCGAACCGGCAGAGATCAATCCGCATATCCTCGACACCTTTGAAGAGTCTGACATCATTCCGGTGATCGCGCCCATCGGCATCGGTCCCAATGGTGAGACTTTCAACATCAACGCCGACACCGTCGCCGGCGCCATTGCCGGTGCTGCAGGTGCCGCGCGCCTGTTGATGCTGACGGACGTGGCGGGCGTGCTGGACGATACCGGCCGCTTGATCAAGGAAATGACGGTTGAGCGCGCGAAGACCCTGATTCAGTCGGGCACGATTTCGGGCGGCATGATCCCCAAAGTGGAAACCTGCCTGGAAGCCGTCGAGCTTGGTGTTGAAGGCGCCGTCATCATCGATGGCCGCGTACCACACGCCGTGTTGCTGGAATTGTTCACGCCCGGCGGCGCCGGTACATTGATCCGGGCGCGCTGAGGTGCCCAAGGGCGTGAGCGAGATCGAGGACTGGATCTTCGATCTCGACAACACGCTCTACCCGGCATCGGCGCATCTGTTTCCCCAGATCGACCGGCGCATGAAGGCTTTCATCTCCGACGCCCTGAAACTTTCGCCGGACGACGCCTTTGCCCTGCAAAAACAATACTATTGGAAATACGGCACGACGTTGCGCGGCCTGATGCTCAATCACAATATTGAGCCCGACAACTTCCTCGCCTATGTCCACGACATTGACCATTCGGTCCTCGAACCCGACGCGCGCCTCGGTGCGGCGCTCGCGGCTCTCCCGGGACGGAAATTCATTTACACCAACGGCTCAGAGCGTCACGCCGTGAATGTCGCCGACCGGCTGGGCATTACCCGCCATTTCGACGGCATCTTTGATATTCGCGCGAGCGACTACATTCCCAAGCCCGAGCCCGCGCCCTATGCCACGCTGGTTGAACGCCACGCCATTACGCCTGCACGCGCGATCATGTTCGAAGATATTCATCGCAATCTCAAGCCCGCAGCAGCCCTCGGTATGGCGACCGTATGGGTGCGCCATGCGGAAAACCCCGCCAAACCCGGCGAGGATTTGAGCCACTGCGGATTTATCATCGATGATCTGGTCGCCTGGTTGGAAGACGCCGCCGCGAAAGAGAAGCCTTAAGCGGGTATCTCGGCTTTACCTTCGGCGACGTCTTTAAACATATCGAGTTGCCATTCCAACTCGGCCTCGGTGGAGTCGAAACCACCACCGGCGCGCGGATGAATCACCGCGTCAGGCGTCACGCGCGCGACTTTCAACTGTAACTGCGCTGCATCTTCAGCGCTGAAATCCGCCGCCCACGCTACGGCCAGCATGCCTTTGGCGCTGGCCGCACGCACGACTTCCGCCACGGCGTTCACCGGCAGATCGGCAAGCCGCGCGAGCCCTGCGATAATGAGTGGCGTTGGACCTTCCGCCGCACCGCTCAAAATATAGCGTGTCGTCAATTTGCCAGCGCCGGCGAGCGTGTCGGCTTGGCGCGCGGCAATCTTAAGGGCGTCCGCATTTAAGGCGGCGTCGGTATCTTCCGGGGCAAGGCCGCCCTTGCCGTCATCACGGCGCAGCTTATCGCGCACCATCTTGCCAAGAGCCAAAACGGTCTCAGTATCGATATCGGTGCGCGCGGCAAGTTTTTGAATTAGTGATTCGGCAACGAACTCGGCGATCCTGAGCGCGAACCGCGCATTGAGGTTGGGACGATGAACCAAGGGTTCGTGCCACGCGCTTTGGCGCGGCGCCGCCTCGACGATAGCATCGAGTGTCTCCTCGCGAATTTGCGCGCTCGCATTCTTCAACAGCGCCGTGATGGCGTCGACATTGCCGCTGCCGACGATGGCGTTGGAAACTTCTTCGCCGACATTAATACGCCGCGAAATCGCGGTGAGCTGCGCCGTCATGGGACTTGAGTGAATCACCGCCTGCAGGTCTTCGTCGGTCAGGACCGGCGAGAACTCAAGAACCGGCGCGGAGACACTGGCTTCAGTGTCCATGGCCAGGGTCAGCACAATGTCGTGCGGCGCATCTGGCAAAGCTTTCAAAGCTTCGGCCAGAGCTCGGCGCACACGTGGCAATTGATCGCGTGCGAGCAAGCTCAAAACCTGATGAATGGTGCGCCACGCCTTGGCCTGCTGGTCCTGATCAAGTCCCGGCACAATTCGGCCAACGCGGTCGGCGAGATCAAACCGTACGTCTTCGTTTTCGTCGTTCGCCAGAATTAACGAAGCTTTGACGGGGGCGGTGGTGTTGACCGCAATGGCGCGACGCACGGCGATATCGGGATCGCGCGCGAGGAAGTAGAGAATTTCGGGCTCGAGATCGTCGCGCGCGGCCAACGTCAGGCGCACATCGGAATCCGGATGGTCGAGCAAGGCGCGCGCCTGCTCGTAGGTCACTTTCTGACCCGAGAGTCCCAACATGTGGACCAAACGATCCTTTGCTGGCGTCATGATTCAGGCCCGCTTATTCATGAAGCAGCTTCGGCAGAGGGCGGTTCGGCAATCGTGAAGGATCCTTTGCCGCCGCGCTTGGCGTGATACATGGCCGCATCCGCACGCGCGAGGAGGCTGTCCAGGTCTTCGTTGGCGTGCGGGTCCCACGCGGCAATGCCAATCGACATGCCAACCGGACGGTCCGGACTGCCCGAGAGATGTTTGAGCGCCGCGATACGTTCAAGAAACTGCGTTGCGCGGGTTTTGGCGATGGCGAGATCGGCACCATTGAGCCAAACCGCAAACTCGTCGCCGCCGAGGCGCGAAATCACATCCGTCGGGCGCGTTTGCTGAACCAGGATGTCGCGGATTTTCATCAACAGATCGTCGCCGGCTTGATGCCCGCGCAGGTCGTTGACGCATTTGAAGTTGTCGAGATCGACATACATCAGGACAGCATTGCCGCCTTCGCGCTTTAGCCGCGACAAGTAACGGCGGAGTGCATCCATGAACGCACCGCGATTGAGCAATCCCGTCAGCGCATCGGTGCGTGAAATACGCAAAACGTGTTCATGGTGCGTGAATTGCTCAATTGTGATGCCAACTTGGTTGGCAATATCACCGATCAGCAAGCGGTCGTCGTCGCTCCAGGCGCCGCGGTCGACGGGACGCCAGAGCACGACCGCGCCGTTGGAATCGCTTTGGTAGCGCGCCGGCGCCGCCAGCACTTGGCGATCACCCAGCAGCAGTTCCACTGCACCTGCGCCGCTGGCGATGGTGTTCAGCACGGGGGCTGCTTGCGCGGCGTTGAGATCGCCGTAGCGCGCGGCCAATTGGAAACCGGGTGTCGCGCTGCTGGTCGGATCGGCTTCGGCAGGCATGGACCGGAAGATGTGGCAGTACTCCGCGCCGAGACCCTTCGCGAGCGCTTCAGCGGCAACGCTCAACATGGCTTCGGGATTAACTTCATCGCGGAAGGCGCGCACGATGCGCGTCAGCACACGCTCGCGGTTACGCACACGCGTCAGTGTCGCTTCGCGGTCGCGGGTTTCCGTGACATCGCGACAGACACCGCGCGCACCGACCCAGGTGCCGTCTTTCGAAGCCAGGGGCATGGCCGAAACCACGACGCAGGCCGAACGACCGTCACTGCGGCGTAGCCAGGCTTCTTCATTTTCGATACGGCGGCGTGTCGTGAACGGCACTTCTTCCGGCGTCGAACCGCCGACCATCAGCGCCAAGGGCTCGAGCGCCATCAATGCGTCAGCGCTATATCCCATCGCACCGCGCGGCGGCACAAAGGTGAAGCGCCGATCGGCGCCGGTCTCCCAGGCGAAGTCGGTGGAGATATCGATGAAATCTTTATAGCGGCGGCGGCTGTCGACCAGCGCGAGGCGCAAGCTGGTATCGAGCGTGAGATCGCGCACGAACATCAGCGTTCCGCGCCCAGCATCCAACGGCACCAGCGTGACCTGAAGATTTTGCAATTTGTCGCCGCTGCCGACATCGACCATGTCGACCAGGGCGCGATTGCCGGCGTTGGATTTGGCCGCTGCGCTCGACAAGCAGGCGATGTCTTCGGCGGACAGGCGCGCAGCGAATTCCGTCGCGACCGGATTTGCCGGCTCCATGCGGCCGTCTTGTGTGATGCAAAATACAGCTTCTTCATATCGCTGTAAGGCCGCCGCGGAGACGCCAAGCGGCGAAGTCCCTGCAGTCGTTCCCGATTCCGGAGACTGAAGTGTCGGCGATGAGCCGGCGCGATCTAGCGCCATGTGTGTATCCCCCGCGCATTTCCCCGTTTTCCCGTTCTGGGAAAACAAACTGGCAGAAACCGTCCGGGCAACACGCCCACCGATCCCGGAGAGGTTTCGACTGAAATGGATGTTAACCTGGGCGCGATTTTTTAGCCAATGCGTTGCGAGATAAGGCGTGGCGCGGATTGAAAAAATTGCTTCTTACACGCTGCACAACCCGACATAGCGTTGACTCGCCCCCGACAGCGGCTATGTTCGGGCTCAGATCGACCGCCGCACGGCCCCTAAATTCTGGAAATACCAATGAATATCAATGAGTTAAAGTCTACCATCGAAGCCGCCTGGGAGGCGCGCGATGGGATCAATACCTCCACGACAGGGGTGGTGCGGTCTGCTGTCGAAGCAGCGCTCGGTTTGCTCGACTCCGGCACCTTGCGCGCGGCCGAAAAACAGAACGGCACGTGGGTGGTCAACACCTGGGCGAAGCAAGCCGTGCTGCTGTCCTTCCGCCTCAACGACAATGCAGTGATGCCCGGACCCGGCGGCGCCAATTGGTTCGATAAAGTGCCGTCGAAATTCGAAGGCTGGGGCGATAACCGATTCCGTGAAGCCGGCTTCCGCGCTGTGCCTGGCGCGGTCGCGCGCCGCTCCGCTTTTATCGCGCGCGGCGTGGTGTTGATGCCGAGCTTCGTCAACGTCGGCGCCTATGTCGACACCGGCACTATGGTCGACACCTGGGCAACGGTGGGCTCCTGCGCGCAGATCGGAAAGAATGTGCATTTGTCGGGCGGCGTCGGCATCGGCGGTGTGCTTGAACCGCTGCAAGCCAACCCTGTCATCATCGAGGACAACTGTTTCATCGGTGCGCGCTCGGAAGTTGTCGAAGGCGTAATCGTCGAAGAAGGCTCGGTGCTCTCAATGGGTGTCTTCATCAGCTCCACCAGCAAGATCATCGACCGTACTACGGGCGAAGTCTTTGTTGGCCGCGTTCCTGCATACAGCGTTGTCGTGCCCGGCTCGCTGCCGGGCAAGCCACTGCCCGATGGCAGCCCCGGTCCAAGCTTGGCCTGCGCCGTCATCGTCAAGCGCGTCGACGCACAAACCCGTTCTAAAACCGGCATCAACGAACTGTTACGCGATTGAGCACAACCGCTGCCCCGCTGACCGACTCGCTCGAACTCGCGCGCGCCCTGATCCGCCAACCGAGCGTGACGCCGCGCGACGAAGGTGCCCTCGATGTTCTTCAGGCCGCACTACAAAGCTTGGGGTTCAAATGCGAGCGCATGGTGTTCGACGATAAGGATGCGCCCAGCGTCGATAATCTTTACGCCCGCCTCGGCAGCGCCTCGCCTCACTTTTGCTTCGCTGGGCATACCGATGTCGTGCCAGTCGGCGACGGTTGGACGACGCAGCCCTTCGCAGGGGATGTGATCGACGGCCAGCTTTATGGCCGCGGCGCCGCCGATATGAAAGGCGCCATCGCCGCCTTTGTCGGCGCAGTCGCGCGTTTTCTGAAAGACAAGGGCAAGCCCGCCGGCTCCATAAGCCTGCTCATCACCGGCGATGAAGAAGGCGATGCCATTAACGGCACCGTGAAAATGCTCGAGCGTCTGAAAGCGCGGGGCGAGACGCTAGATGTATGTGTCGTCGGCGAGCCCACAAACCCCACCAAACTGGGCGAGATGATCAAGATCGGCCGGCGCGGCAGCTTGACCGCGAAGCTCACGGTACATGGCACGCAAGGCCATTCAGCTTATCCGCATCTTTCGGACAATCCGATACCGCGTCTGATGAAGATGCTGACGGCAATCACCGACAAACCCTTGGACCAAGGTTCGTCGCACTTTCAGCCGTCGACCATCGCCATCACCACTATAGACGTCGGCAATGCTGCCTCCAATGTCACGCCGGCAGTGGCCAAGGCCGCCTTCAATATCCGCTTCAACGATGGCCACACGGGCGCATCGCTGAAGGCTTGGCTGACAAAGATTTTCGATGACATCGGTAAAGATCACTACGATCTTTCTGCACGGATCTCGGGTGAGTCTTTCCTCACCCCGCCAGGCCACCTCAGCACGTTGGTAGCTGAAGCGGTAAAAGATGTAACAGGCCTCACACCAGAGCTGTCGACCACCGGCGGTACGTCCGATGCGCGCTTCATTAAGGACGCCTGCCCGGTGTGCGAGTTCGGTATGGTTGGCGTCAGCATGCACAAGGCCGATGAGCGCTGCTCGGTGACAGACCTTGAGAACCTGACCGCCATCTATCAAAAAATCCTCGCGCGTTATTTCGACGCGGCCCGCGCATGAGTTCGGCGCGGCAACTCGCCAATGCGCTTTATGGCGTTTGGCGGCTGTATAAATTCGACAATAGCGCCTGGGATTTTTTTGAAAAAACCCCGCAAGGTTTCTGGGGCGCTTATATCGTTGCGCTTGTTCTCGCGCCGCTTGAACTTACTCACGCGCTTCTGCAATACGACGACAAGCAGACTTTGGCTTTTGTGCCCTATGCGGTTGTGCAGGCCTTATCCTATGTCGTGACTTGGACGCTGTTTCCTTTTGTCACGTTGTATATCGCGCGGTTGCTGCATCGTACGCCGCGCTATTTCTCCTACATGGTGCCTTATATCTGGATGCAGTTGCCGATTGGTCTCCTGCTGTTCTCCGTCCAGATGCTGACGGACCTGCATATCTTCCCCGACGATGTATTGAACTTCGTGAGCCCGGTTGTGCTGGTCGTTTTTGCGGTCTACGGCACCTACGTTGCCGGGATTGGCTTGCAGATCGCTACCGGCACGGCCTTCGGCCTCGTTGTGCTTGATTACGTGCTGGGACTGATCGCGGATAATCTCATCTCACGGATCTGAGATAACTCACGGATAGCGCACATGGGTGAGATAAAGCCCATCAGGCGGCGCCGTGGGACCTGCGACAGAGCGATTCCGGGCATCGAGCGCCTGTTTGACATCGCGCGCCGTCCACTTTCCGTCGCCGACGAGTTTAAGTGTACCGACGATATTTCGAACTTGATGGTGCAAGAATGAGCGCGCCCGCG
>CAITZE010000130.1 GCA_903896775.1 uncultured bacterium | reverse complement strand
GCCGGGGCAGCGTGTACTGCTTGACGAGTCGGTCGACCTCGAGCAGCACCGTCATACCGACCCATCCGACCCATCTGCGTCGGCCAGTCGGATGCACCTTGCCGCATGGCCGGGCGCGAGCTCAACGGCCGGTGGCGCGCTTCGGCGGCAGTCGGCGATGGCCAGCGGGCAGCGGTCCGCAAAGCCACAGCCCGACGGCAGGTCGGCCAGTTCGGGCACGCGGCCCGGGATCGTGAGCAGGCGGTGGCCACGTCGACCCGCCGCAGACGCTTCGGCCCGCCAACCCAGCCGCGGCCGCGCCGCGAACAAACCTCGGGTGTACGGGTGTGCCCCGCGGGCGAACAAGGCGTCGGTGGGACCGCTCTCGACCACGGTGCCGCCGTACATCACCAGCATGCGCTGGACCGTCTCGGCCATCACGCCCAGATCGTGGCTGATCAACAGCAAGCCCATGCCATCCTCGGCCACCAGTTCGTTGATCAGGTCGAGCACCTCGCGCTGGATCGTCACATCCAGAGCCGTCGTCGGCTCGTCGGCAATAATCAGTTTGGGATGGCAAGAAAACGCCATGGCGATCATCACACGTTGGCGCATGCCGCCTGAAAGCTCATGAGGATAAGCGGCGAGCGCTCGCTCAGGGTCGGCAATCTGCAGATCGCGTAAGAGGTTTAGAGCGAGCGTTGTGGCCTCGGTCTGAGACATGGACTGATGACGGAGGATGACGTCAGTGATCTGCTCGCCGATACGCAAGACGGGATTGAGCGCCGTCATGGGCTCTTGAAAGATCATCGCCACTTCGGCGCCCCGCATGTCTTGCAATAAGCTTTCAGGGGCGTCGAGTACGTCACGGTCCAACACCGTGATTCGTCCTTCCGGAAATTTGGCCTTTCCAAATGGTAATAGGCGCAGAATGCTCATGGCTGTGGCGGACTTGCCCGAGCCGGATTCACCTACCAATCCGACAATCTCGCCGGCATCGACATGCAACGAAATCCCACGCAGGGCCGCGACGGTTTCGGTATGGCCGACGAAAACCAAGGACAACTGATCGATTTGGACAATGGGGGCGGTCATGAAGTGTGAATCTTATAATAAACAACCGCCGGTCTAAATCGTCGAATTCTACCCGCTACCGGGAAGCAGATATTTGTAAAAGGGCCTCTGGCGAAGAATCGCAGGCTCATCTAAAATTCTTTCTAACCACAGCAGGTATTTGACGGCATCACCGTCTTAAACTTGAAGTGGTCCGCAAAGGGGGCTTGGCGGACTTTGATGTCGTCGCTCGCGGGGATAATAGCGTATGGATGATGGCCTGAGACAGCCGACGCTGCTGGCGGATGCGCGTGCGCTGGTCCCTTTCGAGAGAGAGCAACTCGTACTTTCCGTCATCGCTCCAACTTTCAACGAATCAAAAAACGTCCCAGAGCTTATTGAACGCCTCGAAGCGTGTTTAGGGCACCTCGTCTGGGAAGTGATTTTTGTCGACGACGACTCGCCTGATCAGACGGCGGCTCTGGTCCGCCAGATCGCGCAGACAAAACCCTATGTCCGCTGCTTGCAGAGATTTGGCCGCCGCGGTCTGTCGACGGCTGTGATCGAAGGCATCGCCAGCTCCAGTGCGCCCTATGTCGCGGTGATTGACGCCGATCTGCAGCACGACGAAAGCCTGCTCGCACAGATGCTGCCGCTGATTACCAGCCGCGATCTCGATCTGATCGTGGGCTCGCGCTACATCAACGGCGGCGGCATGGGCCAGCTGTCGAGCGCGCGCCAGGCCATGAGCAAATTTGCGACGCGCCTCAGCCGCCTGATCATGCCTTTCGATCTCACCGATCCCATGAGCGGCTTCTTCATGGCCAAGCGTCAATCCTTTGCAGCGGCCACGCCGTATCTTTCCGGTGCGGGTTACAAGATCCTGTTGGACTTTGTGGCGTCATCGCCACGCCCCTTGGAGCACATGGAACTGCCTTACGAGTTCCGTCCGCGCCTGCACGGCGAGAGCAAGATCGATGCGATGGTGCTATTTGAGTACTTGGTCTTATTGCTCGAAAAAACCGTGGGGCGCTATGTCCCGTTGCGGTTCTTTCTGTTCTGCCTTGTCGGCGGATCGGGCGTGTTTGTGCATCTCGCGACATTGTTTCCTCTGAAGGCTTTGGTGCCTTTCGCCGCCGCTCAAGGCATCGCGGGATTGGTCAGCATGACCAGCAACTTTGTTCTCAGTAATGTGCTGACCTATCGCGATTGCCGTTTGCGCGGTCGCAAATTGGTGACGGGCCTTTTGTCGTTCTATGCCGTCTGCAGCATTGGTTTTCTCGCCAATGTCAGTTTCGCGGATATGCTGTATGAGCGCGGCTACGCGTGGTGGATTGCGGGCTCTGCCGGCGTGCTGATCGGCAGCGTGTGGAATTTCGGCGCCAGTTCCATCTTCACCTGGAAACGCAATTAACGGTTTTTGCGCAGGTAGATATTGAATTCCTGCTGGTAGGCCGGGAAGCTTTTTCCCAACTCATAATTCTCCGTCAGCGCATCTTCTAAAATACCAATAGCCGTGGCGTCGAATTCCGGCGCGAAGGGACGGCGGACAAAAATCATCGGCGGCCGATTACCGAGGACGCGTTTCAGCTCGGTCAGGCTATCAACGGCGAGGGCGTGCAATTCGGCCGTCTCGATCAGATGATTGGGAAAGGCGTAAACCGACGGTGCATTGCAGTTGGTGAGAAGATAGAGAATTGGAAAGTCATCGAATACATAAGGGCAGCCGCCGGCCAAGTGTTCATTCATATAAGCGGCGATGGGATATACCTGAGACGCGCCGCGTCTTTGCGTGGTCTGCATAAAAATGACCATGCTGGTAATGATGCCCGCGATGATCGTTATTAAGAGCAACAGCCGTCCACGAACGTCCGCGGACGTCGAAGCCGTGGCGGTGCGCTCGGCAATGCAGGCAAGGCCAATAGCCGATAGAATTGCAAGCGGCACGGCTGTCGGTAGGAAGTAGTGCAAGATTGGATTGCCGAGCAGTAAAGCGCCGGCACCTGCCGCTGCAAGCCATCCGGTCAGGCCGAAGATCAGCAGCCCATAGCCAGGGATCGCCAGCCTGTCTTTCAGACCGCGCGCGATGGCATAGGCTGTGTAAATCCAGAAGACGATGCAATAGACCAGGGTCGAGAATAGATTCAGCGCATATACGCTGAACGTGTATCGCCAGCCCTTCTTCGCGAAGATCGATTCAAAGTTGGCGAACCAAAACTCTTGCCAATGACCGGCCACGGCGTAGCCGCCGGCGGCCAGGATTGTGGGAAGCAGGCCGCAGAAGATCATACCCGCGGCGACAGCTGCTGCTTTTGCGAAAGATAGGCGGCGCTGCTTAATAAGCGCGCCTAATGCGAGCAGACAGAGAAAGCATATCTCGGCAACGCAGACATATTTGATCTGGAGGGCAATGCCGAAGACAAGACTCGCACCCAGCAGAGATCCTGTGATCGTTGCGCCGCTCGTCTCCGGCTTATGGAAAAGTCTGAGGATGAGAT
>CAITZE010000129.1 GCA_903896775.1 uncultured bacterium | reverse complement strand
TGGCGCACGCCCACCTGTCCGGCGAAAGCGATCTCAACGCGGTCTATACCGAAAACGCGCGTATGCACCGCTTGGGTATCACGGGCGTGCCTTGTTATATCTTCAATGAAGGCCGCGCCATCGCCGGTGCCCAAGAGCCCGAGATCCTGGTCCGCATGCTGGACATGGCAGTCGCGCAGGAAGCCGACCGGCCGGCCATGCAAAGCTCCGGCTGATCATTTTTCCCACCCATTAAAGCTTCGGTTGCAATGGGCCCGACCTACACCAGATCAGGTGAAGGCCGTGCCGTAATCCCTTGAATTTCCATCAAACAAATTTGGCGGAAGGCGGAGCGACAAACGCATGCCTTTAACCGTTTAGTTACCC
Source organism: uncultured bacterium (assembly GCA_903896775.1). Classification (GTDB taxonomy): domain Bacteria; phylum Pseudomonadota; class Alphaproteobacteria; order Rhodospirillales; family Rhodospirillaceae; genus SHVO01. Next base: position 5,366 of record CAITZE010000129.1, on the reverse strand, counting down.
GTAAGGCGCATCTTTCAGAGGTGATTCTACGGCACGCCGCCAAGGGAGTTTGAGATCGATGACTGAGTTCTGCTGCGACCATCTTTTCAAGACCACGCTTAGTGCGACCACGTTCGAAGCGCTTGTGACGAAGGCTTGCCGTACACCCTTCGCGATTGAGCTCACCGCCCACGACCCGACACTGGTTCCCCCCGTGCGCATCTTCACTGTTGGCTTCAGCACACCGGAAGACCGCGACCGCGTGCGCATTGCTATGCGATTCGTGGAAAAGGAACAGGCCGCCGCCGGTATGGCGACGCCACGTACCTCAAATCTCACCAGCTTAGCCGGCGCTTAAGTTTTAGCTTCCGCTAAAGCCGCCATCTGCCGCAGCACTGCCTGCAACCCTTTGACGCGCGCGCTTGGCGTCTCCCAGGGGCGCACAAACACCAGCTTCTGATCGGGCCGCAGTTTCAGCGTTCCCGTTTGCTTGACGATGTAATCCATCAGGCCAGCCGGATTGGGGAATATGTTGTTGCGCAAGGATACCACCGCGCCTTTGGGCCCCGCGTCGACCTTCTCCACATTGGCGATCCTGCACAGCGCTTTGATGCCCACCACGTCCAAAAGGTTCTCGACTTCCGGCGGCACGGGTCCGAAGCGGTCGATCAGTTCCGCCGCGAAAGCATCGATTTCCGCTCGGTCGGTCAGGCTGCCCAGGCGGCGGTAAAGCGAAAGCCGGATGCCAAGGTCTTTGACATAGGTGTCGGGAATAAGCACCGGTGCTCCGGTATTGATCTGCGGCGACCATTCGTCGGCGGCGGGTTTGCTATCTGCGGTCTCCCCCGCCCGTGCTGCGGCCACGGCCTCTTCCAAGAGATGTTGGTACAGTTCGACACCGACCTCTTTGATATGGCCGGACTGTTCGTCGCCTAACAGATTACCAGCACCGCGAATGTCGAGATCATGGCTGGCCAGTGTGAAACCTGCGCCCAGACTGTCGAGCGTTTGCATGACATCCAGACGCCGCTCCGCTGTCGGCGTGGGCTTGCGATCCGGCGGCAGCGTCAGATAGGCGTAGCCGCGCGACTTGCCGCGACCCACACGCCCGCGCAGCTGATAAAGCTGGGACAGGCCGAACATATCGGCGCGGTGGATGATGATGGTGTTGACCTGAGGCATGTCGATGCCTGACTCGATGATATTGGTCGACAGCAGCACATCGAACTTGCCATCGGCGAAGGACGTCATAACGTCCTCCAGCACTGTCGGACGCATCTGGCCGTGGGCGATGGCATACTTCACCTCGGGTACAAGCTTGCCCAGCCGTTCCGCCACGGCCTCAATATCGGCCACACGCGGGCAGACGTAGAAGGTCTGACCGCCTCTGAACCGCTCGCGCAAGATCGCCTCGCGGATAACCACCGGATCAAAAGGCAGCACAAAGGTGCGCACAGCCAAGCGGTCGACGGGCGGCGTGGCAATGAGGCTCATCTCGCGCACACCCGTCAGTGCCATTTGCAATGTACGCGGGATCGGCGTGGCCGTGAGCGTCAGCACGTGCACTTCGGATTTGATCTGCTTCAGGCGCTCTTTGTGCGCGACGCCAAAGTGCTGCTCTTCATCGACGATCAGCAGGCCCAGGTCTTTGAAGTTAATGCCTTTGGCCAGCAGTGCATGGGTGCCGATCACGACATCAACGGTTCCATCAGCCAGCCCGGCCTTTACTGCTTCGGCATCCTTGGATGCCACCAAACGGGACAATTGACCCAGGCGCAAAGGGAAGCCTGCGAAACGTGCGCTGAAGTTGCGGAAGTGCTGGCGGGCGAGCAGGGTTGTCGGCACCACCACCGCGACTTGCATGCCAGTCATGGCTGCGACGAAGGCCGCGCGCAAAGCCACTTCGGTTTTGCCGAATCCCACGTCGCCGCAGACCAACCGGTCCATGGGCCGGCCTTTGATAAGGTCGTCCAGGGTGTCGGCGATGGCTTTGAACTGGTCGTCGGTTTCGGCATAGGGAAACCGTGCACAGAATTCTTCGTAGAGACCTTCCGGCGGTGGCAAAGCCGGCGCTTCTTTGATCTGCCGGGACGCAGCGATATTGATCAGCTGCTCGGCCATGTCGCGAATGCGCTGTTTGAGCTTGGCTTTGCGCGCCTGCCAAGCCGCACCGCCCAGCTTGTCGAGGCTGACGCCCGCCTGCTCAGAACCGAAGCGCGACAGAACGTCGATATTTTCGACTGGAACATAGAGGCGGTCGCCACCGGAATAGCTAATACGCAAGCAGTCGTGCGGCGCGCCGCCAACCGTCAGCGTATCCAGACCTTCATAGCGTCCAATGCCGTGCTCGGCGTGTACGATCAAATCGCCCTCGGCGATCTGCGATGCATCGGCGATGAAAGCATCGGCGCGACGGCGTTTCTTCGCCGCGCGCACCAAACGGTCGCCGAGTAAGTCCTGCTCCGAGATCAGCGCCAGGGTGTCGGTGACAAAACCGCGTTCCAAAGGTAGCGGAATGGTCGCAAGAAGATTTTTGTCGGCGGACAGAACTTCAGCCCAGGCATTTACATCCGCGACGGCGGTGAAGCCGTGATCGCGCAACACACCCGCAAGGCGCGCCTTGGAACCAGCGCTCGTGCCCGCCAACACAACGCGGCGGCCAGCCGCCTGTTCGGTTTTGATGTGCACGATGAACGCCTCGAAAACGTTCTCGTTGGGCCTGGCGCGCACATCCGCAAAATCGTGCCCGGGCCGTCCGCCTGCATCCTCGCCGCCACCAACATCCGGCGCGGCATAAGAGCGGAAAGCCGTCACGGGGCGCGCAGTCAAAAGTTTTTCCCAGTCGCCCTCATCGAGGTACATCAAGGCCGGCGGCACCGGATGATAGATGATGCCGCTTTCTTCTAACGACAACGCCTTGCCGCCGCTGGCGGTATCGACCATGCGCCGGGCTTCGTAGTAATCGCGGATGGTTTCCAAACGGACCGATACGGACTCCTCGATGTCGTGATCGAGGCTGACGCTGGCCTCCGGCAAATAGTCGAGAATGGTGCCCAGGCCGTCGTGAAACAGCGGTAGCCAATGTTCCTGCCCGATGAACTTGCGGCCCTGCGATACAGACTCATACAGGGTATCCCCGCTCGATACGGCGCCGAACAGTTCACGATATTTCGTGCGAAAACGTGCAACGGATTCCGGGGCGAGAACAGTCTCGCTCATCGGTTTGAGCGCGATGGAGTCCCGTGTGCCGGTCGTACGCTGACTGACAGGATCGAAGGTGCGGATGGTCTCGATATCGTCGCCAAACAAATCGAGACGCACCGGCTCAGGCGCGCCGGGCGGAAACAAATCGATCAAGCCGCCACGTAGCGCAAACTCACCCGCCTCCATGACCTGCTCGGCGCGGGTATAACCATTGGCGGCAAGGAATGCGTCAAAAGCTTTACGATCAAGGCGGCTTTTGACCGACAGAAGAAGCGCAGCGTTACGCAAGCTCTCAACCTTCGGAACCCGCTGCAGCATGGCGCTGACGGTGGTGAGGACCAGCCGGCATTGGCCCTGGGCCGGCGGCGTGGTCAGGCGGGTGAAAGCATCGATCCGGCGCGCCATGACATCGGCATTTGGCGACACACGGTCATAGGGCAAACAATCCCACGCCGGGATCGTGATGATCTCCACTTCTGGCGCAAAGAACGCCACAGCCTCGGCAAGTGCCGTCAGCCGCAATTCGTCACGCGCTACATGGAGCGCGGAATCCCGCAAAGCCGCACGCGCGCGCTCGGCCAGCACCAGAGCGTCGTAGCCCTCGGGCACGCCATGCAAAATGCGAGCTTTGATTTTGGCGAGAAATGGTTCCATGGCCTTAGCTTCTATCTGGGCTTGGTCAGTTGCGCGTAATAAGCCAACACGCCATCGAACAATGTGTTCCGCCAACGCTCGGGTATCGGCTGGCGACCCATGATCCAATCCAGAAGATCGAGGTCCAGCTCATCCAGCAATTCGTCGGCTTCATCCAGCTTGTTGTCGGGAAGACCGGCGGCAATCTCCTGAAAGAACCCACCGATGATGGCGTCCGATTCCTTCGTCCCGCGATGAGTGGCACGGTAAATGATGCGTTTGCGACGCAGGTCGGTGGGCGGGGGCGTTTCGGTCATGTGTTTATTGGGAATAACCAGGAATTCCGGGGTCCAAACAAAGCTATCCCGCGGGACGGACCAAGTTGGCTGGTCTCCCGTGGGTTGAGCTTGGATATAATGCTATTACGTTCCCCTGTCAGCCCACATCGAATCCGATGGTTTCCCAAAGTCTTATGGCCGCCCTTCGCCCCCCCATTCTGTTTCCGCTATTCGCCAAGGTCATAACCTTGCCGGGGATAGGCCCGCGTCTGGTGAAGCTAGTCGAACGCGTCGCGGGCGAAAAACTGGTGAACCTGTTCTGGCACCTGCCCGTTGGGATTCTGGACCGGCGGTTTTCACCTAAAGTGGGTGATGCGCCGCCCGGCAAGATCGCAACGCTCACCGTAGAAGTGCTGGCCCACGCCCCGCCGCCGCCGCGCAGTAAGGTGCCCTACCGCGTGACCTGCGGCGACGAAACCGGCAAGATCACATTGGTGTTCTTTCGTGGTGACGGCGATTACCTGGAACGCTCCCTGCCCGTCGGCGAGCAACGCGTGATTAGCGGCAAGGTTGAGTTGTTCGACGGCCGCCGCCAGATGACGCATCCCGATCATATGGTCCCGCTCAGCCAGATCGATGACGTGAAGCGGGTTGAGCCGGTTTATCCACTGACCGAGGGACTCTCGCCCAAAATCCTCGATAATGCTATCCGCGCTGCGTTAATCAAAGCGCCTGAATTGCCCGAGTGGCTCGACCCAGCCTATCTCGCGCGCCAGAAGTGGCCGTCGTGGCGCGAAGCTCTACGCGCGGCACATGCGCCCAGCGAAGAAGATGATTTGCTGCCGTTGCATCCCGCCCGCGCCCGGCTTGCTTTCGACGAACTCCTGTCTAATCAGCTGGCCTTGGCATTGGTGCGCCTGAAAGCACGCGTGCGTCGGGGTCGCAGTCTGTTGGGGACCGGTCTCTTGCGCGGCAAAGTCAAAGCCGCCCTGCCCTACGCCTTGACCAGTGCTCAGGCGCGCGCGCTGGAAGAGATTTTCGCCGACATGGCCAGCGAGACCCGCATGCTGCGCCTCCTGCAGGGCGACGTCGGCAGCGGCAAAACCATTGTCGCCTTGATGTCGATGCTGGCGGCGGTGGAAGCGGGGTCGCAAGCGGCCCTTATGGCGCCCACTGAAATCCTCGCCTATCAGCATTTCGATACGTTGAAGCCGCTTTGCGATGCTATTGGCGTAAGAGTCGAAGTGTTAACCGGACGTGTCAAAGGTTCCG
>CAITZE010000128.1 GCA_903896775.1 uncultured bacterium | reverse complement strand
TAGACCACGTGGGCGGTCATGGCGAAACAGGAATGCTGCAGTGAGGTGCCACAAAGCGCCCGGAATGGTGCAAAATCGCTGGCCCGCAGGGTTTCCAAGCTGTCGCTCACCACCGGCAATTCCTTGTGGCTATCGCTGGCAGCGCGTCCGTGACCGGGGATGTGTTTGATGACCGGCACAACGCCGGCATCAATCAGCCCTTCGCAGGCTGGCGGCGCCAAAGCCGAAACCAAGGCTGCATCCCGGCTGAAAGCCCGGTCACCGATAACATCGTGAGCTCCTGGAACCGGGACATCCATGACCGGAGCGCAGTCGACATCGATACCGAGCGCGCGGAGTTCCTCGCCAATCAACTGCATATCGAGCCGGAGCGCGCTCGCCGCCTTGGCTGGATCGCGGCCATAGAGCGCACCAAATTCGGCCATGGTGGGCGCATGACGCCAATGGGGCGGCTTTAGACGCTGGACCCGGCCACCCTCTTGATCGATCAAGACCAAGGGGGCGTACGTCACATCAAGTGAACGTAAATCATTCACCAACGCAATGGCTTGTGATGGGTTCTCGATGTTACGCGCGAAGAGGATATAGCCTACCGGTCGGGTGCGTTTGAAGAACCCGCGCTCGGCATCGCTCAGCGTCGGCCCAGCCATTCCGAAGATGGCCGCGAGCGGGTTATGGAAGGTCATCCGCTAGGGCTTAATGACGATGCAGCCGACCTTGGCCGCCATGAGCGACGCGCACAGCGCATCGGCAGCGGCCTTGTCGGCCAGCGGGCCGGCCCGCAAACGGTAGAACACGCCCTTATCTCCGAGATCGGCCTTGGTCACCGCTGGGCTAAAGCTACCCAAAATATCCTTGTGCGCACCGTTAATGCGTTTCCATTCCGCCATGGCAGCGTCTTCCGACAGCACCGAGGCGAGTTGAACCTGGAAGGCCGGCCCGGACACCGTCGCCGGAGCAAGCACAGCCATCGCTGTTTTGGTTTCCGCCGGTTTCACTGCCGGAGCTGGGGTCGGAGCCGGAGTGGCTGCGGACGGCGCAACCGCGATGGGCCCCGTCGCCGAGGTCCGACCGGCCGTAGCAGCGGCGACTTCGGCAGCCAACGGATCAACCTCGGGCTTGGCGGCTTCTTTGACCGGGGCAGGCTTTGGCGGCTCAACTTTTGCCGGTTCGGGCTTCGCAGGCTCAGGAGCTTTGGCGACTTCCGGAACTGGACCCGGAGCAGGTTTAGCCGGCTCGACCAATGGCTCGACCTTCGCCACTTCAGCTTTTGGCGGTTCTGGCGGCGTTTCGACTTTTGGCTTCGGCGGCGGCGCTTTGGGCTCTTCGACCGGTGGCAGTAGGTTTTCCACCCGCGCCGGAGCATCGCCCTTGGTCACGCGGTCATAGACCAGCTTGTCCTGGTTCTCGACCTGCATCCCGCCGGGACTGTCGGGGCGGATTTTGTAAGGCGTAGGATCGGCCTTGATAAAGCCGACTTCACCGGGCGTGAAGGTCACCCCGGAGCCTTTAAGAAAATACCACCCGGCACCCGCTGCAACGGCAACGCCGAGGATGACGCCAATGATGACACTGAAGGAGCGTGAACCGCTGCTGCGGCTTGTCCGGCGGCCGTAGTAATCGTCGTTGAAGACGTCGTCGGTGAACGGCGTGGCGCGGAGGTCGGCGCTACGTCCCTCGCCGGGCGTCAAGGATACCTTGGTTTCCTGCCGGCGAAGAGTAGGTCCATCGCCGTCGCGATCAATAGGCATCAACGCATTTCCTCTACCGGCTCGACGCCGAACACAGCCAGCCCTGACGCTATCACCAGCCCGACACCTCGGACAAGCGCCAGCCGCGCCAGCGAGACGTTTTGATCGTCTGCCTGCAGGAAGCGCAATTGCACGGCTTCATTGCCCTTGTTCCAAAGGCCGTGAAACTGGGCCGCCAGTTCGTACATATAAAAGGCTAGCCGGTGTGGCTCGTGAACCAACGCTGCACCTTCGATGGTGCGCGGCCAGTTGGCCAGCGTTCTGAGAACGCCTATTTCATCGGAATCCGTCAGCAGCGCGAGATCGGCCTTTGCCAGACCCGCATCAGTCAAGTCGGCGCCAGGAAACATTTCGGCGGCATGACGAAAGACACTGCGGCCCCGCGCATGGGCGTATTGCACGTAGAACACCGGATTCTCACGCGACTTCTCACGCACCTTGGCGTAATCGAAATCCAAAGGCGCATCGTTCTTACGTGTAAGCATAATGAACCGCACGACGTCCTTGCCGACTTCGTCGATCAGATCGCGCATGGTGACAAAGGTCCCGGCGCGCTTGGACATCTTCACCGGCTCGCCGTTATTCATCACTTTGACCATTTGGCAAAGCTTTACATCGAGCTGGCCTTTACCGCCCGTGAGCGCCTTCAAGGCCGCTTGAACCCGCTTCACGTAGCCGCCGTGATCGGCGCCCCAGACGTTCACGAGATTGAAGAAACCGCGGTCGACCTTGTCCTTGTGATAGGCGATATCGCCTGCGAAATAGGTCCAGCTGCCATCGGACTTCTTTAAGGGGCGGTCGACTTCGTCGCCAAACTCGGTGGCTTTAAACAACAATTGCGGACGCGGTTCCCAGTCGTCGGGGAGCTTGCCTTTGGGCGGCTCAAGCACGCCGGTATAGGTCAGCCCGGCCTTCTCGAGGAAAGCCAGCGCATCATCGACTTTGCCGGCATTCACCAGCGCTTTCTCGGAGCTGAAGATATCGTGCTGAACACCCAGCGCGACCAGATCTTCCTTCACCACCTTCATCATGTAAGCGACGGTGAAGTCCCGAAGCACTGGAATCCATACCGTGTCATCGTTGACAGCTGCCCACTTGTCGCCGTCGCGGGCGACAAGCGCTTCCGCCACGGGAACCAGATAATCGCCGCCGTACATGATCTCTTTGCGCGCCAAGGCATCTTGAACGTCGGTCTCGGTGATGCGGCCCAACGCCTGCAAGTAACGCATGCGTAAGGCCCGGGCGACATGATCCACCTGCCCGCCCGCATCGTTGATGTAATATTCCTTGGTGACCGCGAAGCCAGCTTTGGACAGCAGGCGCGCCAATACATCGCCAAACACCGCACCGCGCGCGTGGCCCACATGCATGGGCCCCGTAGGATTGGCTGAGACATATTCGACGTTGATGGCTTCGCCCTGCCCGGCTTTGCCGTCGCCATACGAAGTGCCAATGGTCAGCACGTCGCGCAAAGCCGACCGCCAAATCTCGTCGGCTAGCTTTAGGTTGATGAAGCCCGGACCGGCGACCGAAGCGTCGACAACATCCGGAACCTTTTTCAGACGTTCGACCAGCAGCGCGGCGATATCTTTAGGCGCCTTACCCGCCGGCTTCGCCAGCACCATGGCCGCATTGGTCGCAACGTCGCCGTGGCTAACTTCGCGCGGCGGCTCGGCCGAAACCTTGGACAGGTCCAGCCCAGCAGGCAGCGCGCCTTCGGCCATGAGGTCGCCGATAACGGCGTCAATGCGGGTTTTCAATGTTGCAAAGATGTTCATGAGGCGGTTCATATGCGTAAACCAACCGTTCTTCAAGGATTTCGGTGGTATTGTGGGCTTCCCTAGTGGAGCGGATTTGACATTCGCTAAGAAACAGGCCGCTAAACCGTGAAGCGAATGTTAGAATCGGGCCACTAGCCCTTTTCAGGATAAGGCCACGCCATGCTCAAAGAATTTCGAGAATTCGCCCTCAAGGGCAATGTGGTTGATCTGGCTGTCGGTATCATCATCGGCGCGGCTTTCGGCAAGATCACGACCTCACTGGTCAACGATGTAATCATGCCGCCGATTGGATATCTGCTGGGGCGGGTGGATTTCTCCGGGCTCTATATCAATTTATCGGCCATCGACTACCCCAGCTTGGACGTGGCAAAAAAAGCCGGCGCGCCGGTGATTGCTTACGGCCTGTTCATCAATACGATTATCGATTTCATGATCGTCGCGTTCGCGGTGTTCATTCTGGTCAAGCAGATCAACCGATTGAAAACCGCCATTGCCCGCAGCGAACCCGAGCCGACGCCGCCCGAGAAAACCTGCCCTTATTGCCTGACGAATATTCCGATCGCCGCCACCAAGTGCAAAGCCTGCACCGCGGACCAGCCGGCTTAGGAAGCTAACCCAGCCAGCGCGACCAGAAGCTTTTCTTCGGCTTCGGCGCGCCGCCCATGGCCGCGGTAAAATCCTCAGCGGATCGGCCGTGATAAGAATAAGCTTAGGTCAAGTTCGGCGATTCTTTAATCCGGCCGCTATTGCCGGTGTAATGCAGGTACATTGGATCGGCACTCACCGGACACCAGTGTGTGACAAAACTGCGGCGCGTATTTTCCTCGACGATAGGACTGCCGCCGTGAACCAGGTCAGCGCTCCATATCAGGGCATCGCCTTTTTTCGGGCGGAAGATTTCCTTCTTTAAACCCCGGCGCTCGCTTTCGTCGACGAGGTGCTGCAGGAATTCATGATGCTGGCTTTGAT
>CAITZE010000127.1 GCA_903896775.1 uncultured bacterium | reverse complement strand
TTAGTTTTCGATATTTTTGCCCGTAAAGTCAAAGCATTCCATGAGGTTGGAAAGCTTCAGTAACGGCGTCAACTTGAGGTTTCGGCCCGCTGTCAAATGACAGCGGGCTGCGCTTTAAGGCTGATTAAAGAGGCTAACGGCTTAGGTCACAGACCAGGTATTGCCGGCACGCATCAGCTTATCAAGGTCGGCGGGGCCGCTTTTGGCTTCGGCCTGGGCCTTGGCTTGCGCTTCCTGAGCCGCGACCGCGGCTTCGTAGGAGGTCGCAGCTGGGTCGCAATAGATCACGCCCAGGATTTCCGGGAAGGCGGGCGGACGCAAAGCCACGAGCAGACCGGCCAGGACGCGGTTCTTTTCGTCGTGCACCAGAAGGTCGCTTTCGGTGACGCCGTTCTCGCCGATGACGGCGGTTTCGATTTTGAAGGTCTGAGCATTGAAACGCAGACCCTTGTTACCGTCCTTGCCGTAACGCATGGGCTGGCCGTGCTTCACATGGAGCTGCATGTCGGCGGCAACCGCCTTTTCGGTGAACTCGGCGAAAACCGCGTCGTTGTAGACGATGCAGTTCTGGATGATCTCGACGAAGGACGCGCCTTTGTGTTCGCGCGCACGGCGAAACAGAACGTCCAGTTCCTTGGCCTGCACGTCGATGCCACGGGCGACAAAGCGCGCGCCGCAGCCGAGGGCATAGGTGCAAGCTTCGGCGGGGCTGTCGATGCTGCCCATGGGCGTGGACGGCGAGCGCTGACCGACACGCGAGGTCGGCGAGTACTGGCCTTTGGTGAGGCCGTAGATTTCGTTGTTGAACAGCAGAATGTTCAAATCGATGTTGCGGCGGAGGGCATGAAAGAGATGATTGCCGCCGATGGACAACGCGTCGCCGTCGCCGGTGACAACCCAAACATCGAGTTCAGGGCGGGCAAGCTTCAGGCCCGTCGCGACGGCCGGCGCGCGGCCGTGAATCGTGTGAAAGCCATAGGTCGCCATGTAATAAGGAAAGCGCGACGAGCAACCGATACCGGAAACGAACACCGTGTTCTCGGGACACGCGCCCATATCGGCCAGCGACTTGTGCATGGCTTTCAGAATGGCGTAGTCGCCGCAGCCCGGGCACCACCGTACTTCTTGGTCGGAGGCAAAGTCCTTAGCGGTCAGTTTGTCGGGTGAAACGGTGACGTTCATGGCGTGGTGCTCCCCAGCAGGCTGCGAATGGCGCTGCTGACTTCTTCGATTTTAAGCGGCTGACCGGACACTTTGAGCAAGCTCTTGGCATCGACGAGATATTGGCTTTTGAGCAAGGTCGTCATTTGGCCGTTGTTCATTTCGGCCACGAGAACCTTCTCGTAGTTTTTCAAGAGCTGGCCGAGATTGCGCGGCAAGGGCCAGATATGGCGGATGTGGATGTGCGAGACGTCGAGGCCTTCTTTCTCCCGCATATTGTGAACGGCGCGATTGATAGGACCGAAGGTCGAGCCCCAACCGACAACGGCGAGCTTACCTTTGGTGGTGCCGACGGCCACATCCTGCTCGGGAATATCGTTGGCGATATTGCTGATCTTGGCCGCACGTGTATCCGTCATCTTCTGATGGTTCGACGGATCGTAAGAGATGTTGCCGGAGTTGTAGTCCTTCTCGATACCGCCGATGCGATGCATCAAACCGGGCGTGCCGGGCTTGGCCCACACGCGTGCCAGCGTGTGCGGATCGCGCAGGAACGGATGGAAGCCTTCCGCCTTGGTATGGAATTCCACTTTGAAAGGCTTTTGCTCTTTCATCGTGGGAATCTTCCAAGGCTCGGCGGCGTTGGCGATATAGCCGTCCGATAGGATCATCACCGGCGTCATGTACTTGGTGGCAAGACGCACAGCTTCGATAGCGACATCGAAGCAATCGCCGGGCGAGCTCGACGCGATCACCGGGATCGGCGCATCGGCATTGCGGCCCCACACGGCGATGTAAAGATCCGACTGCTCGGTCTTTGTCGGCAAGCCCGTGGACGGACCGCCGCGTTGGGTATTAACGATCACGAGCGGCAATTCGGTAGAGATCGCGAGACCAATCGCTTCGGTCTTCAACGCGATGCCGGGACCGGATGATGCAGTGACACCAAGCTTGCCGCCGTAAGACGCGCCGATGGCCGCGCAGCAGGCGGCGATTTCATCTTCGGCCTGAAAGGTCGTGATGCCGAACTGCTTCATCTTCGCGAGGATGTGCAAGATCGGCGAAGACGGTGTGATCGGATAGGACGCCAGCACCATCTCGAGGCCAGACAACTGCGCGCCGGCCGCGAGGCCCCACGCAAGCGATTCAGCGCCGGAGACGAGACGATAGGTACCGGGCTCAACTTTGACGGCGGGCATGCTGACCGGCGCAACATCACCAGACAGTTCATGGGTTTCGCCGTAAGCGTTGCCGGCTTTAAGCGCGGCGAGATTGGCTTTGCCGACCGGATCTTCGGCGCCGAATTTGCGCGCCACATACTCCATGGTCGAGTTCAGCTCGCGGTCGTACATCCACGAGACCAGACCCAGGGTCCACAGGTTCTTCGTGCGCAGGGCTTCTTTCTGCGAAACGCCGAAGGGCTTGGCGACTTCCAACGCTTGCTGCGAGATGTCGATTTCGAGAACGCGGAATTCCTTGAGCGTGCCATCGAGGCGTGGATCGACCGTGAAGCCAGCGCGCTTGATGTCTTTTTCTTTGAAAGCGCCGGAGTCCAAGATCACCAGACCGCCTTTGCGCAGGCCCTTATAGTTTACCATCAGCGCGGCGGGGTTCAGCGCAACGAGAACATCGGGCTGATCGCCGGCGGTCTTGATCAGACGCGAGCCGAAATTGATCTGGAAAGCCGAGACACCGTAGGTCGTGCCAGTAGGAGCGCGAATTTCAGCGGGGAAATCCGGGAAGGTTGCAAGGGAGTTTCCCGCGAGCGCGGTTTCTTGCGAAAACTGGCTACCCAGCAACTGCACACCGTCGCCGGAATCGCCAGCAAAGCGCACGACGATGGCGTCGAGGTCAGACTTGGACGCGGAGGGGGACGCAGGCACACCGTTGCCGCGTGCGTCGGCTTGAAGATTCATAAGATCAATTACTCCCGGCCGGTTGCGCGAAAATGGCCCGCGAACCGCGTTTTTCAAAGCTCCCTCACCCTGGTGTTACCTTACCGGATAAGGGGCTATTCTTTAACCATAAAAGCCCCCGAGGCGCGGTTGCGCCACAGTCCAAGGGCCATTCTTCTCCTAAAGAGACAGCCGGGAGGTGAACCATTCCCCGTCTCGGCGCGGGCACTATATGGCCGATCAGTCGGGCCGATGCCACTATTATCAACAGCCTTTTGCGGCCAAATAAGGCGGTTAACTATCCCAAAACCTTACGGAAGCGGGCGAGGCCCTTGTCTAGGTCGTCGATGAGGTCGTCGACATCCTCAAGTCCGATGTGGAGACGAATGCCGGGTTGAGGCTCGGTCCAAGTCTGAGTGGTACGTGCGGGCGCAGCTGGAACGATCAAGCTTTCGAACCCGCCCCAGGAATAACCCAGCGGGAAAAGCTCCATGCCGTCGATCATGGCGTCCACCGCCGCTTGAGATGTGGTCTTAAAGACCACGCCGAGCAGGCCAGATGCGCCGCTGAAGTCGCGCTTCCAAAGCGCATGGCCGGGGTCTTCAGGCAATGCGGGATAAAGCACGCGTTTGACCTCGGGCCGGCTTTGCAGCCACTTCGCCACCGTCAGCGCGCTCGCCTGATGATGGCGCAGTCTCACGGCCAGCGTGCGCAACCCGCGTGTCGCCAAATAAGCGTCGTCGGGCGAAACCGCGATGCCGAGCAGACCTGCCGCCTTCTGCACACCTTTGATCGCGTCTTGCGTCCCGGTGATCGCGCCGATCAGCACATCGGAATGACCGACGATATATTTTGTGCCGGCTTCGATAGAGAGATCAGCGCCTAAGGCGAGAGGCTGGCAGAACAACGGACTGGCCCAGGTGTTGTCGACGGCGACCTTAGCCCCGCGCGCATGCGCCACAGCGGCGATGGCGGGAATATCCTGGATCTCAAAAGTCAAAGAGCCGGGCGATTCACAAAACACCAAGGTCGTATTTGGTTTCATCAGATCAGTAATGCCGGCACCAATGGCGGGGTCGTAGTAGTCGACGGTGACACCGAAGTTTTGCAAAAGCCCAGCGCAGAAATAGCGCGTCGGTTCATAAACCGAGTCCGTGACCAAGATGTGATCGCCAGCTTTGACGCAGCCGAGAATAGCGAGCGTGCAAGCAGCGAGCCCGGAAGGCGCCAGCACCGTGTCAGCGCCGCCGGCCAAAGTCGTGATGGCTTCCTGTAGTGTCCAATGTGTCGGCGTGCCGCGGCGGCCGTAATACAACGACTTCGCGAAGGTCTTGGCGTGACCGGTCGCTTCGCGCATGGCCGCGACATTTTCGAAAACTACTGTCGAAGCGCGCACCACCGGCGTATTCACGACACCGGCATTACGTTTTTTGTTGAGACCGCCGCGAACGACTTTGGTGTCTTTCTTCATTTATGCGCCATAGACTTTCAGAAACATATCGACGGCGGTATCGAGACGTTTGCTGATCTCGTCCGGCGAGACATGCGCCAACACACCGCAGGCATTGCGCAACTTGGTATCGCTGCAAACCAACGCGCGAAATTGTTCGGCAGCGATGTTGGTGTCGGCGATCACAAGGCGGCCCGCCGCAACCTCGGCGTCCAGATAAGCGCTGACGATTTGCTTGCCGGCATCAGGGCCGTTAGCGAAAAGCGTTTTCGCCAACTCAGGATATTTTCCGCCTTCAGCCAGCATGAGCCGCAGCGCGCCTGCTGTTTCGCGCGAACGCTCCAAAGCGTCTAGCCGCGCGGCGAACGCTTTTAAGACGGTACGGGGATCGCCATGATGAGTCATCGCATCGTGCAAAGGCGCTGTGACTTTAGCGCATGTTTGCTCGACCAAGGCTTCCCACAAACCCTGCTTGTTTCCAAACAGCTGATAGACCGTGGTGAGTGAGCCGCCGGAGGTCGCGACGATTTCTTCAAGCGAGGCGGCTGCATAACCTTTGGTCAGAAATAATTCTTTGGCCGCATCCAAGATTGCCTGGCGACGCTCGCTCGCCGACATGCGCTTTTGATCGCGACGTGCGACATCCGCCGCGGCAGTGACCACGCTCGCGTCTTGAAGTTCACTCATGTGTGAGACCTCATCATGCGGCGTAGGTTACCTGAAGCGCCTTAGGCGTTAAATGGGGGCGTCCGGCATTGTCGACGAGACCGCGCTTCTGCAGGCTCTCAAGGCACGTCACAAAATGGCGCTGCGTATGCGGACGGTCATAGAGCTCAAGCCAGTTCTGTTCGGCGAAGGCAAGGATCGCTGGCTCGTCATATTCCGTCTCCCAAAGAATGCCGAGAAGCGAGGCGAGGTTCTCTTCCTCTTCCTTGACTGCGAATGCGACGCAAACGGCTGCATTGGCGGCGTCTATCTGTCCCGTCTCCGGTCCTGCGCCGAGGCCAAAATCGGGAAGTGCGCGGCGCTCCTCCGGCGCGATCTGCCAGTGGGCGATCTCGTGGAAGACCACACTGGTTTCAGAACGGCTGCGGATGATGCGCCCGTCCCAAGAAAAGGCCACGGCGGGATCTTCATCAAGTGTCCGAATGCCCATGCGCGCGGCGAGATCGATCGCTTTGGCCCGGCCGGCATGAAGATCGGCTTTGAAGCCGGGACAAAATATGCGTGTCGCGCCGATACGCCGAAACACGGCTTGCGCGGAAACATGGTCCGCTAACCCTGCGTCGAAGACAGCAAGGATATGCGGCAGTTTTTCAGCGTCTAAAGGCGTTAGGATCATAGCGGTGTCTTTAGCCGAAGCCGTTAAAGCGGTCTAGATCAGGGAAGAATTTCGATCTGTTCGGGGTGGCTGATATCGATCACCGGGCCGTTGTAGCTCCTGACATATCCGTGCACGCGGATGGTTTTGTCCTTGAGCGAAAGCGGATTGATCTTGGCTTTGGTAAACATCGGCAGGACATCAGGTGGGATCGTGGTGGTGAAGTCGGTCCGGAAATCCTCGCCGAAATTGAGATAGACCCGACCCTTCACTTTGGCTGTATTGGTCACGCGGCCTTCGACAATTTGAAAGGTGCCAATGTCCTTGGTGAGAGTTTCAGGATCGGGCGAACGGACGGCGTAAATAGGATCGGCCCATATGCCGCGATGCGCCGCGCGCGCTTCCTGCTCGACCTTGAGAAGTTCGGGGGCGAATTGGCGATTGTCGGGGAAGGTATAAACCCGCACCCAGCCTTCGCGCAGCAATTCCTCCTGAAGCCATAACCCATCATCGCGTACGACGTGAGCAAGGATGCGGCCGTTGCGGTCGCGAGGCGTAGTGCCGAGACGCAACGTCACCTTATGGTCTTTGACCAGCGCGGTTAGCGCGGCTTGTGCACCTGCGCCTTCGGGCCAAGCTTTGAAACCTTTGCGGCCTTTGGGAAGCTTCGGCGCTTGGATGGCCAGCATGCGCACGTCGACGCCGATGCCGTCCAACCGCAAACTATCGCCGTCCATGACAGCTTTGACATTGCCGCTCCCGCCATCAGGCAAAGTGTCAGGCGGCGCAGCAAAAGCCGCCGCACCACAAAGTGTGAGGACAACCCAGACCTGAAAAATGAAGATTTTACCGAGCTTTGCGCGCCGCATTGTCCCCACCGCCGGTCCGTACAATCGCAGGAAGGCAGCTCCATATTACGTCTTCTTAAAACGCTCGAACATCAGCGAAGCGCATACTGAGCGCCAGGAGCAGAATGCCGATGACCAGCGATATGACCCTCGCACGCCACCTCAGCGACCGCCTTGGTTTTGGGCCCAGGCCAGGCGATTTAAACGCCATTGCGGGCATGGGCCCCGAAGCTTGGATCGAACAGCAGCTTCATCCGCAATCGCTCATGCTGCCAAATGACCTGACGACCCGCCTCAAGGAGATGGAAGCCTTGAGCATGTCGCCGCTTCAGACTTTGCGCGCGTTTGGGCCGCCGGCGGAGCGCGCCATAAACGCTAAAGACAATCCGGAAAAAAAGAAAGAACTGCGCGAACAAGCGCGCTTCATTCCGTCGCAAGGCGTGGAAGCAAAATTACTGCGCGGCGTGTTTAGTCCACGCCAATTGGAAGAAGTGTTGGCCGATTTCTGGTTCAACCATTTTAATGTTTATGCGGCCAAGGGCCTCGATAGTTTGTGGACCACGTCTTACGACGAATCCGCTATCCGCCCGCATGTGCTGGGACGCTTCCGCGATTTGTTGGGCGCCACCGCGCGGCATCCGGCGATGTTGTTCTATCTCGATAATTGGGAGAACACCGCGCCGGGCAGCGAAGGTGCCCGCGGCAACTTCACCGGCCTCAATGAAAACTACGCGCGCGAATTGATGGAGCTTCATACGCTGGGTGTCGACGGTGGCTACAGCCAAGCCGACGTCATCACGCTCGCCAGGATTCTCACCGGTTGGGGTTTTGGTAACCGCAACGGCGAAACTAATGAGGACACGGCGCGTGGACGGCGACGTGTCGAAGGACGGCTATCAGCTTTGATGGATGTCAGGCGAACGGGTGGATTTATATTCTCAAGCGACCGCCATGATTTCTCGAAGAAGGTTTTTCTCGGGCATGCCATCAACGGCCGGGGCGAAGTTGAAGGCGACGAGGCGCTCGATATTCTCGCGAGTCATCCTTCGACGGCGCGGCATATCAGTTTCAAACTCGCGCAATATTTTCTGGCCGATACGCCCGACACGCGCGTCGTTGAGACGATGGCGGAGACGTTCCGTTCCTCGAACGGAGATATTCGCGCGGTCTTAAAAACCCTATTCACGCACCCTGCGTTTTTGGCGCCGTCGGCCTTCGGGACAAAATTCAAGACACCGCTGCGCTATACGATCTCCGCGGTGCGCGCGTCCGGCGTGCCGATGCGTAATTTCCGGCCTCTGTTCGGCGTGTTGGCACAATTGGGCGAAGCGCCTTATGGCTGCCTCACACCCGATGGGTATAAGTGCACGGAAGATGCCTGGCTGAACGCCGACGCCATGACCCGGCGCATTACTTTTGCCATCGCCCTGGCCGGCGGCCGTTTGCCGTTAAATATGGAGCCGACGGACAACAGCGTGTCCATGAAAAAGCCCGAGCGTGTTGCCGATCGCACGGCGCGGCAAGAAACGGCTAATGCGCCGGCAGGGGGATCGGTCGTCGATCCCGATGCCCTGATTGAAACCCTCGGCCAGCAACTTTCGGACAATACCCGCGCGGCCATCGCGGCAGCCCGGCCAGAACTGCGGGCGTCGATGATTCTCGGCAGTCCCGAATTCATGCGCTGTTAGGAGTGAATGTCATGACAAATGTAAACATGAAACGTCGCGATATGTTGGCCCTAGGGCTCGGCGCAGGCCTGTTATTGCCGCTTGGCCGCTCAGCCTGGGCCGCGACTGGTGGCTCACATAAAAAGCTAATCGTGGTTTTTTTGCGCGGCGCAGTCGACGGCATGAACGTCGTCGTGCCTTACGCGGAAGCGGCTTACTACAACGCGCGCCCCACCATTGCCGTACCACCACCGGGCCGCGCTCAAGGCGTGATCGACCTTGATGGGCACTTCGGTTTGCATCCTGCGTTAGCCGCACTCAAGCCCATGTGGCAGGAGCGCAGCCTTGCCTTTGTGCATGCGGCCGGATCGCCCGATGAAACACGCTCGCATTTCGATGCCCAGGACTATATGGAGAGCGGCACGCCGGGACGTAAATCCACCGCCGACGGATGGATGAACCGTCTCCTCGCGCAATTGCCCGGCCCGCGTAGCGCCACGTCGGCTTTGAGTTTTGGACCGACATTGCCGCGCATTATGGCTGGTCCGGTGAATGTCGCGAACATTCCGCTGGGCCGCAGCGCCGGCGCACAAATCCCGCTGGATCGGCCGATCATCAATGCGGCTTTCGATCAGCTTTATGCCGGCGACGATTCTTTGAGCCGCGCCTACAAGGAAGGCATTGAGTCGCACAAGAAGGTCATGAGCGATTTGCAAACCGAAATGGTGGAAGCCGATAACGGCGCACCATCGGCGCAAGGGTTCTCTCAAGACACTGAACATCTCGCAAAAATGGTCGCGCAAAACCCCGCCATCGATCTTGCCTTCTTCGCGCTCGGGGGATGGGACACTCACGTCAACCAAGGTGCCGGCGAAGGTCAGCTCGCGCAGAAACTTCAGCCACTTGGCGAGGGCCTCGCGAGTTTGGTGAAAGGCTTGGGCCCGGCTTACCGCGACACTGTGATTCTCGTGGTGTCGGAATTCGGACGCACCTTCCACGAAAACGGCAATCGCGGCACCGATCACGGCCACGGCAACGTCATGTGGGTTATGGGCGGACCGGTGGCCGGTGGAAAAGTTTACGGCACGTGGCCGGGCCTTGTCGGCAATGAGCTTCATGAAGGCCGCGATTTGCCGGTGACGACAGACTTCCGCAGCGTGGTCTCAACCGTTCTCGCGGGACACATGGGGCTTTCGCTGGGCCAGATCGATACGGTGATGCCGGGTGCCCCGGGTGTGTCGAACAACGTGTCGTCGATCATCAGCACTTGAGCGAAACCATAAAAGCAAACGGCCCCGAAATGAATCGGGGCCGTTTTTATTTCGTCTGAGCTTTAGAACTTAAGCAGCGTTCAAAAGCTTTTCCAATTTGGCGGTAGCGGCTTCGGGTTTGATCTTCTCCACGGCCGCGACTTCGTGCGCGAGGCGCTCAAGAGCCTGTTCGTAAATCTGGCGTTCGCTATAGGACTGCTCGGGCTGCGAAGCGCCGCGGTGCAAATCGCGCACCACTTCGGCGATCGAGACCGGGTC
>CAITZE010000126.1 GCA_903896775.1 uncultured bacterium | reverse complement strand
GATCGAGACCGGGTCGCCGGAATCGATCTTGGCTTCGTATTCCTGAGCGCGGCGGCTCCACATGGCGCGCTTGACGCGCGCGCGGCCCTTCAAGGTTGTCAAAGCCGCTTCCATGACCTTGCGGGTGGAAAGCTTGCGCAGGCCGGAGTTCTCGACCTTGCGGACGGGAACGCGCAGCGTCATGCGGTCGCGCTCGAAGCTGATGACAAAAAGCTCGACCTTTTGGCCGGCAATGGTTTGGGCTTCGACGCTGGTGACTTTGCCGACGCCGTGGGCCGGATAAACCACGGAATCCCCCGCCGAGAACGGCAGGACAGCTTTGATCTCTTTTGCTTTTGTTGCGGTCTTGGGCATGTTTCGGTCTCTCTCCACACCTGGGTTATTTAGGTGGTTCGCGAAGCCTGATCCCCCAACGGCCGGTCCCGCGCCTCCGGGCCGGCTCTTTCAATCAAAGATCCAGGCTGACCCATCCCGTGTGACTTGCCCGTACAGGGCGGCGGGAAGAGCCGAACGTACCTAATCTCCGCTGTTAGCCTTAAATTACGTCTTTTCAATGGCTTGACGTAAAAGGCCGTCGAAATACCACGGAGAAAAAATAATCCGCCGGTTCCCCGACGGATTACTCAAAAGGTATCACAAAAAGGGGCGCAAAAACAGATCAAAGCCAAAATCGACCCTTAAAGGGCGATCTTAAAGCCCCACATGAAGCTTAGGCGTTGCTTCCGGCCTTCGGGCTAAGTAATTGTTTTTTATCGGCTTTATCTTTCCACTCATCGGCGTCCGGCGGGGTTTCGCCCTTGGTGGTGATGTTCGGCCACTTCTCCGCGTATTCCTTGTTGATATCTTGCCAGGCGGCGGCGGATTCGTCCGAATCGGGAACGATGGCTTCGGCCGGGCACTCGGGCTCGCAGACGCCGCAATCGATACATTCGTCGGGGTGAATGACGAGCATGTTCTCGCCTTCATAGAAGCAATCCACGGGACATACTTCGACGCAGTCCATGTACTTGCACTTAATGCAGTTTTCGGTGACGACGTAGGTCATGTCTAGGATCTCCCCTCCATCGGCCCCGCACAGGTGGGGCAGCCCAATGAAGGCCCTCTGGGTATTCGATTTGGCGGCATTGCGTCAAGACGCCGTTCCGCACACCAGCAACGGCGGTCGCGCGTGACCGGCTCAAGTACCCCGCAACCGTCCCCCGCGGCGGTCCGTAACGCCGGACCGATCCTGGAAGTATTGACCCAGGTGCTTAGGCCGCCCGGTTTCACGGGTACCTCTCTCCTCGAGATCGCCGCGGGTGGCGGCTATCACGCCGTAACCTTTGCCCGCGCCTTCCCGACCCTGACCTGGCAGCCCAGCGACCCCGATGCCGATGCCCGCGCCTCCATCGCCGCCTATGTGAATGACGCGGGATTACCCAACCTGCGCTCGCCGGTCGCACTCGACGTGCTTGCCGAGAGCTGGCCGGTTTCGGCGACAGATGCCGTGCTGTGCATCAATATGATTCACATCTCGCCGTGGGAGGCTACCGCGGCGCTGTTCGGGGGCGCGAGGAGGCTCGGCGCCAAACTCGTCGTCACTTATGGCCCCTATTCCATCGATGGCGATTACCAGGCTGAAAGCAACATTGCCTTCGATCAGTCACTGCGGAGTCGAAATACAGCTTGGGGCATCCGCGAGGTGAAAGATGTGACGCGTGTCGCCGCCGGCCACGGCTTTCGCCACGACGAAACCCATCGCATGCCGGCTAATAACTTGATGCTGATCTTTAGAGGTTAGCTCTCGTCGTCCCAGCCAAATTCATGAGCCATGTCCCGGCGATCTTTTTTGGTTGGCCGGCCCGCGCCGCGCTCGCGAACATGCATCGGCTTATAAAGCGGCAGCGCCGCGTTTTCCGAATTCAACTTTTCTTTGGGAACGGGTTCGTCATACAGCAGCCGCGCTTCTTCGGCGGGTCCGCGCCGTTCCCCGAGCTCCAACACAGTAACGCTACGCTTGATTGTTCCGAGCACAACGACAACGCGGTCGCCGATGCGTACCGACGCGCTGGTCTTTTTAACCTTCGCATCGTTTAACATGACCTGGCCGCGCTCGATCAGCTTTTGCGCAAGCGCGCGGGTTTTGCCGAAGCGCGCATACCACAACCATTTGTCGATGCGTTCGCAAGCGGGTTTTTCACTGCTCAAGACGGTATCAATTCCCTGAGCTTTGCGAACGGCGAGTCCGAGGGAGCTGCGTTCTTGGATGTCTGCGCAGCGAGGCGTTGCGCTTTGATATGCGATGGTGTGCGGCGGCGCAAACCAAAGGACAACCCGGCTTCGCTGAGCTTGGCTTTGAAGCCCAGCGCCTTCAGCACCACCACGCCAGCATCCATATTGATGCCGAGCAGAGAAAGCGTGGCGGGCGGGAGCACAGCGACTTTCTCGCGCGCCCCCTTTTCCCGAGCAAGGCGGCGGGCTTCGGCGGCGAAGCGCTCCAGCATATCGATGCGGTAGCCCACCACACCGATGGGGCGAAAACCACAGGCCACGTAGAATGTTTCATCGACACCCGTGACCAGCGGCACCGACACGCGGCCCGAGACCGGCAGGGCGGGCGCGGTGACATCACGATGAGACGCGATCCATAACAACCCGCGCAAACGCATGGGTGCTGCTTTCAACAACGCGGGAAAGAAGACGTGATCTAGACCAAAGCGGATGCCAAGACGCGCAAGGGCTTTACGCTCGGCATCTTTCAGCAAAGCAAGATGGCTATCCACTTCGCTGCGGCGAACGGCGCCGAGATTTTCCGCAAGCTGAAACACAATGCCGCGCACCGGCGCGCTGACCGTCGATTCGCGCGCATTCACGAGAGGTGCACAGACAGAGGCGATATGTGCTGTGAGCCAAGTCCGGAGCCTGGCCTCGACCCGCATCCGCGATGGCGCTTCGACACGCTCGTCGATGGGCAAAAAGATTTGCGGCTTCAGGCGTTCTATGCCCGCCACAAGCGAGGCGACCGGTGCGCCGTGCCAGACAATGCGCGCTGAGTCATCGAGCGTAAAAGCATCGTCCGCATCAGCAACAATAGCATCCACGCGCGCGGCTAAAATCGGACGCAATGCCGCATTGGCCGCGCCCAGCACCGCCCGGTCCGCCGTGCGCAAACCCGTGCGCTCCGCGCGGAAACTCAAACCCTCCAAGTGACCAAGCCGGTGACCGTCGACTTCAACGAAGCCGTCGGCAGCTACGTCGGCGGCCATGACATCATCGCCGCGCAGACGCTTCACGAGGTGGGACGTGCGGCTATCGACGAATTGCTTGGTGAGTTTTTCGTGCAGGGCGTCGGAAAGGCGGTCTTCAACCTCGCGCGTGCGCTCTTGCCAGTCCTGGCCGGCGTTCATCCAATGACCGCGGTGCGCAATATAGGTCCAGGTGCGGATCGCAGCGATGCGATCCATAATCGTATGCATATCGCCATCGGTTCGGTCGATGGTCTTTACGTGACCCGCCACCCAATCTTCCGGCAGCATTTCGTCGCCCCGAGTCAGATGTTGGAAAACCTGCATCATAAAACGCGCGTGCATTTCCGGCTTCACTTTGCGGAAATCGGGCACTTGCGCCACATCCCACAGCAGTTTTAGCCGCGTGTGGCCTTCCGCGCGCGTCCTGACCTCGGCGTCCTTGGTCATGGCTTCCAGCACGAGCTGATCGTCCGCCGGCGGCGGGCGGATCAGAACCGGCGACGGTGGTGCGAATTTCAAAGATCCGAGCAGCGCTTCCAGGGACGTGAACCGCAAATCGGTATTGCGCCAGAACAGCGTTTGCAGCGGCGGAAACTCATGGGCCTCGACGCGGGCGATGACATCGGGATCGATCTCGGACACATCGGCGGTGACACCAAAGGTGCCGTCATTCATATGCCGCCCCGCACGCCCGGCGATTTGCGCGACTTCCGAGGCCACCAAAGCGCGCGGCGCGCGGCCATCGAATTTCATCATGGAGGCGAAGGCGACGTGATCGACATCCATGTTAAGGCCCATGCCGACAGCGTCGGTGGCCACCATGTAATCCACATCGCCGTTCTGATAGAGCGCCACTTGCGCATTGCGGGTGCGAGGGCTCAGAGCGCCCATAACCACCGCTGCTCCGCCGCGATGCCTGCGGATTAACTCAGCGATGCCGTAGACTTCCGACACCGAGAAGGCCACTACGGCAGAGCGGCGCGGCAACCGCGTGAGTTTTTTCGAGCCGGTATAAAGCAACTTGGAAAAGCGCGGCCGGCTGACGAACTGCACATGCGGCACAAGTTTGCGAATCAGGGGCTTGATCGTCTCCGCGCCCAGAAACATGGTCTCGATATCACCCCGTGCATGAAGAAGGCGCTGCGTGAAAACGTGCCCCCGGTCAGCATCGGCGGCCAGTTGAATTTCGTCGACAGCGAGAAAAGCGACGCGGCGGTCGAGCGGCATGCTCTCCACCGTGCAGATGTAGTAGCGAGGATTGGGTGGGACGATTTTCTCTTCGCCGGTGATCAGCGCCACCGCGCCGCGCCCGCGCATTTTTACCACGCGGTCGTAATTCTCTCGGGCAAGCAGACGCAACGGAAAGCCGATCATGCCCGAGGCATGGCCGAGCATCCGATCCATGGCGAGATAGGTTTTTCCGGTATTGGTCGGACCCAACACCGCCGTTACGGCGGGCGCGCTGCCCTTAAAGGACAACGCGCCCCCGTTTGGCTTGGATGTGAAACGGGAATCAGCGGTCATGGCCGCCGGCTCTTACTTAATGTCGCGCGGGTCTGTGACTATTTAGCCAGCGACGACGGGACTGTGTCGGGGATGGCGCCAACGCCGATCGACGTATTCCTTCAAACGCCGCTGCATAGTGGCGAAAGCATCGCGCACGGCAATGTTGACGTCTTGGTGATCTTTGAGCGCCGTGGGATCTTTGGGGTCACGCTTGACCACCAACTCTTCGCCGGGCACTTCGACCACGATGGAAACGTGGAACGGTTGGTCTTTGGTGACGAATTTTGTTGGGCTGCGGTGATGGCGTTCGACGACCACACGGCAACCGGTGATACGGTCGAAGAACTGCTCCAACTTTGAGACTTTCTCACGGATGCGCGTTTCGACCGCATCCGATTTGTCGATACCATGAAAGCTGATTTGGACAGGGATTTGCATGTAAGGCTCCGCTAAAGTTGAACGGGCGCCCGGTGAGGAAACGGCGAACCAAGATCATAAACACCTCACCGTCGGATACTAATCATGAGCCCCCTGAGGCCCGAGTGCAACCGCAAGAACGAAAAAATTCTCAGGTTTATATTGCAACAAATTGTATCGGCGGGAATCGCGTAAGGTCGCGCCCAGCGTCTGCCGGGCGAAGCCCCTTGCCAGAAGCCGCTCTTCATCTCATATCTGCCGCGCCCAGCCTCCTCCAGGAGGCCGGCAAGACTTGAAGCAGCAGAAACCGGATCGGACGACATGACAAAAAATACATCAGCGCAAACGGCAGACGGCACAGCAGTTCAAGGCGAGACTCGCGAATTTCAAGCTGAGGTCGCCAAGCTTTTAGACTTGGTGGTGCACTCGCTGTATTCGAATCGGGAGATTTTCCTGCGCGAGCTGATTTCCAACGCCTCTGACGCCTGCGACAAGCTGCGGTACGCCGCACTGACCGACTCGAAGCTGCTGGATGATAAAAGCGGCGAGTTCGCTATCCACCTGACCGTCGATAAGACCGCCAAGACGCTGATCGTCACCGACAACGGCATCGGCATGAACCGCGATGAGCTGATTACCAACCTCGGTACCATCGCAAAATCGGGCACTTCGGAATTCTTGAAAGCCGTCGGCGACAGCAAGAAAGATGTGAATCTTATTGGCCAATTCGGCGTGGGCTTCTATTCGGCCTTTATGGTCGCCGACAAAGTGGAAGTCGCGTCACGTAAAGCGGGAGACAACCAAGGTTGGATCTGGAGCAGCGACGGCAAAGGCGCGTTCACGATAGCGGAATATCCCGAGGCCGCGCGCGGCGCGCGCATCACACTCCATATGAAGACCGATGCCGAGGAATTCCTCGAGCCTGCACGTCTGCGCCAGATCGTCAAAACCTATTCCGATCACATCGCGCTGCCGGTCATCCTCGATCCCATCGCCGACGATAAAGAGCCGAAGGCCGAGACATTGAACAGTGCGTCGGCTTTATGGATGCGAGCAAAAAGCGACGTGACGCCCGAGCAGTACAAAGAATTTTACCATCACGTCGGACATGCTTTTGATGAACCCTGGCTTACGCTGCATTACCGCGCCGAGGGGGCCATCGAATACACGGCGCTGTTGTTCATTCCAACGCAGAAGCCTTTCGACCTGTTTCATCCGGAACGCAAAGGGCATGTGAAGCTTTACGTCAATCGCGTGTTCATCTCTGACCAATTGGAAGGCTTGATGCCGCGGTACTTGCGCTTCGTGCGCGGGGTTGTGGATTCATCCGATTTACCGCTGAACGTCAGCCGCGAGCTTCTGCAGAACAATCCGACCTTGCGAAAGATCCAAAGTGGTATCTCTAAGCGGCTTTTGAAGGACCTGAAAGACCGCGCCGAGAAGCCGGAAGATTACGCGGTTTTCTGGGAAGCCTTTGGTCCAGTCTTCAAAGAAGGTCTGTATGAAGACTTCGAGCGCCGTGAAGATCTTTTGGAATTGGCGCGTTTCAAGTCCACGGGCGTCGAAGGCATCGCCAGCCTGAAGGATTACGTCGGCCGTATGAAAGATGGCCAGGACGCGATCTATTATATAACCGGAGAAAATGGCGCGGCTTTAAAAGATAGCCCACAAGTGGAAGGCTTCCTCGCCAAAGGCATTGAAGTGTTATTGCTGACGGACCCCATCGATGAGTTTTGGGTTCCGACGGTCAGCACCTATGACAAGAAGCCCTTCAAGTCGGTGGCCGAAGCCGGCACCGATCTTTCGACCATCAAAGGCGATGACAAAAAAGACGCCGCGAAAAATGAAGCTCCCGCCGACGACATCAAGGCGTTGGTGGAGAAACTCAAAACCAGCCTCGGCGAAGCGGTAGCAGATGTGAAGGTGTCGAGCCGCCTGACCGGCAGCCCGGTGTGCTTGGTCGCCGACACCGGCGGCATGAGCCTGCACCTCGCGCGCATGCTGAAGCAGCACGGCGAAGATCCGGCCGGCGTGATCCGTAAAGTGCTGGAGATCAACCCCACCCATCCGCTGATCAAACGGCTGAGCGGTGTGGACGGCGATGCCTTGAAAGACGCGGCCTTCCTTTTGTTGGATCAAGCCCGCATTGTCGAAGGCGAGACGGTGCCCGATCCGGCAGCATTCGCAAAGCGCTTGTCGGCCTTCCTTGAAAAAGGTCTCGCCTAAAGAGGCGATTACAAAAGGGTCATCGGCGCAAAGAGCGCGCGACAGTTGTGCTGTGCGGACGCTACGATGCGCCGAGGACACTTAAAGCAGGACTTATGGCCGAAGTCGAAACACCAACAGAAGCATCCGCGGAAACAGCTAAGTCGCGCGTGACATCGTTTTTGCGTGAGGCGGGAACGGTTGCGATTGCGCTGGGCTTTGCATTGATCGTGCGCACGGTCGCGGCCGAGCCTTTCAATGTTCCAAGTTCCTCCATGGTGCCGACGCTGCTTGTGGGCGATACGCTGATCGCCGGCAAGTACACCTACGGCTACAGCAAATTCTCGGCGCCCTTCGATCTTCTGCCGAATTTCAAAGGCCGCATTCTTGAGCACGCGCCGAAACGCGGCGACGTCGTCGTCTTCCGCCTGCCGCGCGATACATCGATCAATTATGTGAAGCGTCTGATCGGTCTGCCTGGCGATCACATTCAGATGAAAGAGGGTCGTCTCTATATCAACGGCGAGATGGTGCCACGCGTCGAAGACGGCACCTACACCGCGAGCTTTGCCGGACGCGACCGCCCCGTACAACGCTATACCGAGACCCTGCCCGGCGGCGTCTCACACACCATCTTGGAGCTTTCGGATAACGGCTCTTACGACTCGACCGCGGAATATGTCGTGCCGCCCGATCACTATTTCATGATGGGCGATAACCGCGACAACTCCCTCGACAGCCGTGTGCCGCCGGAAGATGACGGTGTCGGTTATGTGCCTATCGAGAATCTGATCGGGCGCGTCGACCGCATCATGTATTCGCGCGATATGAATGTGCCGTGGTGGAACGTACCGCAGCTCATCGAATCTGTTCGCACCGAACGCACATTAGCCGCTGT
>CAITZE010000125.1 GCA_903896775.1 uncultured bacterium | reverse complement strand
ATCTCATGAACCAGCGCCACGTAAACTTGCAGCACGTTGAATTCCTCGTGCTCGATGAAGCCGACCGTATGTTGGACATGGGTTTCATCCGCGATGTGAAGGTGATCGTCTCGAAGATCGTCTCCGCCCGCCAGACCTTGTTGTTCTCCGCGACCATGCCGGAAGCGGTCATGAGCCTCGCAAAAGGTATCTTGAAGAACTACGAACGCATCGAAGTCACGCCGCAGTCGACCACGGTTGAACGCATCGACCAGCGCGTTATGTTCGTCGCCCGCGATGACAAGCGCCGTCTGCTCAGCAAACTTTTGGAAGATAAAAACGTATCGCGCGTGCTGGTCTTCACCCGCACCAAGCATTGTGCCAATCGCGTCGCCGAACACCTGGCGAAAAGCGGCGTGTCCGCCGACGCCATTCACGGCAATAAATCGCAGAACGCTCGTCAGCGCAGCTTGAACGATTTTAAGTCCGGCAAAGCGCGCGTCCTTGTCGCAACCGATATCGCCGCACGCGGCATCGATGTCGACGGCATCACCCATGTCATCAATTACGAATTGCCAGCGGATCCGGAAAGCTACGTACACCGCATTGGCCGTACGGCGCGTGCCGGAACAACGGGAGCGGCAATTTCGTTCTGCGATGCCGACGAAGTCGGTGATCTGCGCGCCATTGAACGCGCGACGCGCCAGACCATCGCGGTCGACACGACACAAGCCTTTCATGCCGCACATATCGCAACCCGCAGCGAGCGCAGCAGCCCGCGCAGCAATAATGGTCGCCCCGCCGGCAAACCGAATGGTGGCAATCGTCCTCAGGGCAAGCGCAATGGCGGTGGTGGCCGCAACGGCGGCGGTGGTGGACGCCCCTGGGAGAATCGCTCGAGAGCGGCGTAATTTAAGCCTGCTGCTTCGCTAGCTTTGAATACATAACGGCGCGGATCATATCCGCGCCGTTTTCTTTTGTGGCTAGTTCGACAACAGACAGACTGCGCCGAGGCCGCCATCGGTGCAAATGCTGACCACGGCGAGACTCTTGGGCGGGAAGCTTGCGAGTTCCTTCACAGCCTGACTGAGAATACGTGCGCCTGTTGCGCCAAAGGGGTGGCCCAACGCGACACTGCCACCGTTGGGATTGAGACGATCCCACGGGAAGCGGCCCAACTGGGCGTTAACGCCCACCCGATCGCGCAACCAGGTTTTATCTTCCAAAGCCGCGACGTGACATAACACTTGCGCCGAGAAGGCTTCGTGGATTTCCCACAAAGCGATGCTGTCGTAGGTGAGCTCATTTCGCGCGAGAAGGCGGGGGATTGCGAAAGCAGGCGCCATCAGCAGGCCGTCTTTCAGGATGTCGACACCTGCCATCTCCCAATCCAAAAGTTTCACGCGCGGTGTGTTTTCCGGCACGCGCTTTAAGCCTGTATCGTCCGCAAGCCAAATCGAAGCCGCGCCATCGGTGAGCGGTGATGAATTGCCCGCCGTGAGCGTGCCTTGGCCGCTGGTGGTATCGAAGACCGGTTTGAGCTTGGCGAGTTTTTCCAGCGACGTATCGGCGCGCGGTATGGTGTCTTTGGTGATGCCATCGACGGGGATCACGAGGTCATCGAAGAAGCCTTTGTTCCAGGCCGTAACAGCGGTTTGATGGGTTTTGAGGGCGAGATTATCTTGAGCGGCGCGGCTGATATGCCAGGTCTTTGCCATGATCTCGGTGCCTTCGCCCATAGAAAGCCCGGTGGTGCGATTGGTGATACTCGGGATGTGAAGCTTGACGTCCTTCAGCGGTAAATCCGCCAACATCTCGGCGCGATCAGTGAGCGACTTGCCTTGAAAGAATTTGCGCAGCCAAGTGGAGAGCTTCTGATTGAGACCGATCTGAATGCCGCTCATGCTTTCGACGCCGCCGACCAGAGCAAGGCTGCCGGGTGTCTTAATGACGGTCTCGGCGGCGGAAAAGACACCGACCATGCTAGTGGCGCAGGCCATCACCACGGAAAAAGCCGGGATATAGGGCCCGACTTCGGCGTCTAGCGCCACTTCGCGGGCGATATTGCTCCAATGCAAATTGGGCGCGACCGTTCCCCAGACAATGAGGTCTGGCTTGTCGCTGCCTTGCAGCTGGCGGCACATGGCCTGGACCACAGGTACAGAAAGCGCGATGGCGTCGCGACCGCCTAAGGCCCCGTCCACCTTGGCGAAAGGCGTTCTAACGCCCGACGCAAGCCATAAGGGTTTCGATGTCATATTGGCCTCCCGTTTCAATGCGACCGCAGCATAGCATTCCGGTCTCAAGAGTTGACCT
>CAITZE010000124.1 GCA_903896775.1 uncultured bacterium | reverse complement strand
TGCTCGACCGGATCGCCAGCGTCCTTGAGGTCAACAAAGTTGACTCCCTTGACGACGCGGCCATCCTTAACGTCGAGACATGGAATGATGCGGATCTTGAGCATACTGTCTGTATGGCGCAGATGCCGCGCCCATTCAACTGCAACGGCTAGGCTGCAAGCAGAGCAACAGCTTCTTTGAGGTCGATGCGGCCGTCGTAAATAGCCCGTCCGGAAATGACCCCGGCGATGCCTGAAGCCGCTTCGCCTTTAACGGCTTTGAGATCTTCGAGGGACGAAACCCCACCCGAGACAATCACCGGGATAGGGACACTGCGCGCGAGCGCCGCCGAGGCCGCAACATTGGGCCCCGCCAAAATACCGTCGCGGTCGATATCGGTATGGATAATGGCGGCAACACCGGCATCGACAAAGCGGCTGGCAAGATCGACGACGGTCAGTTCGCCGGTATCGGCCCAGCCTTCTGTGGCGACTTTACCGCCGCGCGCATCGATGCCGACGGCGACTTGTCCCGGAAAGGCTTTGCAGGCTTCACGCACCAGAGCCGGATTTTTGACCGCGGCCGTACCCAGGATGACACGTGCGATGCCGGCTTCGATCCATGCCGCCACCGTCGCCATATCGCGAATCCCGCCGCCGAGTTGGACCGGCACGGCCACTGCGGAAAGAATAGATTTCACCGCAGCGGCATTCACGGGCGCGCCGGCGAATGCGCCATTGAGATCCACCACGTGAATCCACTGACAGCCCGCAACAGCGAATTGCTTGGCTTGATCGGCAGGTGAGTCATTGAAAACGGTCGCCTGATTCATATCGCCTTTGATAAGGCGCACACAGTTGCCGTCTTTAAGATCGATAGCTGGAAAGAAAATCACCGCGTCACCTTAAGGGCGCCAGGCCAGGAAGTTGGAGATGAAGCGCAAGCCAACCTCTTGGCTCTTTTCCGGATGGAACTGCGTGCCCACCATGTTATCGCGCCCCACTACAGCCGTGACGGTCTGGCCATAAGCGACCGTCGCCAGAACATGTCCTGGGTTATGGCATTGCATGTGATAGCTGTGCACAAAATACGCGTGACCGCCTGCAGGAATGCCGGCGAAAACCGGATGCGTGCCGGCACTGATATTAAGCTCGTTCCAACCCATATGCGGCACGCGAAAGCCTGTGCCGCCGGGGCTGTCGCTACCTTCGGGGGTGAGCGCCACAACATTTCCCTGCAACCAACCGAGCCCGGCGTGTTCTCCGTGTTCGAGGCCGCGTTCGGCCATCAACTGCATGCCAACACAAATACCGAGGAAGGGACGGCCTTTGCTGAGGACGGACTCCGTCAACGCATCGACCATGCCGGGAACCGCGTCGAGACCACGGCGGCAATCGGCGAAAGCGCCGACGCCCGGCAATACAATGCGTTCGGCCGTGGCGACGCGCGATGCGTCATCGGTCACGATCACGTCGCCACGATAGCCAGACTCGCGGGCGGATCGCTCGAAAGCCTTAGCGGCGGATCGTAAATTGCCCGAGCCGTAGTCGATGATTGCGACGGTCATACCTGAAACGTACTCAACATCCGAAACTCTTAGAGGCTGCCGCCGAGCACCCCTTTAGTGGACGGCACGGCGTCGGCCTTACGGGCATCGATCTCCGCCGCCTGACGCAGTGCGCGGGCGAGGCCTTTGTAGCAAGATTCCACGATGTGATGATTGTTCTCGCCGTATTTATTCCACACGTGGAGCGTGGCACCGGCCGCCTGCGCAAACGCCTGGAACCATTCCTTGAAAAGCTCCGTGTCCATGTCGCCCAGTTTGGGCTTCGTGAACGCAACTTTCCAAATCAGGTAGGGCCGATTGGATAGGTCGATGGCGACTTCCGTGAGGGTCTCATCCATAGGAATGACCCCGACGCCGTAACGGGAAATGCCCTTACGTTCGCCCAAAGCCTTCGCCACGGCTTCGCCGATGCAGATCGCCACGTCTTCTGTGGTGTGGTGAAAATCGATATGGATGTCGCCTTTGGCCTCGACCTTGAGGTCCATGAGGCTATGGCGGGAAAGCTGTTCCAGCATATGGTCGAGGAAGCCAATTCCGGTCGAAACCGCGTATTGGCCAGTCCCGTCCAGGTTGACGCTGACCTTTATGCTGGTCTCCTTGGTCTTGCGCTCTACGCTCGCTTGACGCATGGCCGCCGCTCCATCCGGCTATCATCTTATTTTCAGTCTTGGGATATCAGCCGAAGTCGCCAAAAGGGCGCGATCCCCCAGATTTTGGGTCCTTCTAGCAGGTCGGCTTCATTGAGGCCACTAAGGATTGAGAAAGCCAGCTTTAGCAACACCTTCTATCGTTATATCCCATAATTGTAACGCTGTATGGGGGCTTACCATGCCGGGCGACATCGTACATAAGAGGCGTTAAATTTGCCTTTGTTGCCCCCCAGAGCAACATAATCGGGAGTCGCGGCGTTATTAGTTCCGATCAAACAATTACAGCTTGCGATTAACCTTAGTGAAAAGAGATTGTGTTATGGAGTCGACAGTCATTCCAATGAAATCTCGCGGTAGAGGCCGGCAACCCGGTACAAGAGGCGGCGGTCCGGACCCGATCGATATTCACGTCGGTAAGCGCATTAAATTGCGTCGCACCTTGCTGCACATCAGCCAGGAGCAACTGGCCGGCGATATCGGCGTGACATTCCAGCAAGTCCAAAAGTACGAAAGCGGACATAACCGCGTCAGCGCGAGCCGCCTGTTCGATATTTCGCGCGTGCTGAATTGCCCGATAGCGTACTTCTTCGAAGATATTGGTCCTGAAACGACGGGCGTGCGCACCACGCCGGCGGCACGGAGCCCGGAAGATTTGGCGGAAGAAGCAGCCGATCTAGATGCCGATCCGATGCAGCGCACGGAAACCTTGGAGCTGGTACGCGCATACTGGCGTCTGCACAACGCAGACTTGCGCCGCAATGTACTCGAGCTGTTGAGCAACATCTCCAAGCGCGAATAGCTTTTCGAGATCGATGATCTATCTGCGGGCCCGTCGTTTGCGGGCCCGCATTTTTTGCGCACGTTATGGATTAAGGCGATAGCCGCCAGGCTCGGTGATGAGAAGACGCGCGACTGACGGATCGGGCTCAATCTTCTGGCGAAGCCGGTAAATATGCGTTTCCAGCGTATGCGTCGTTACTGCGGCGTTATAGCCCCAAACTTCACCCAACAGCGTTTCACGCGACACGGTTTTATTGCCGACGCGATAAAGATATTTGAGGATCGCGGTTTCTTTCTCCGTGAGCCGAATTTTCTTTTGGCCATCGCCGATCACAAGCATTTTCGCCGCCGGTTGGAATTTATAGGGACCAACCAAGAAAATCGCATCGTCGGATTGATTGTGCTGCCGCAAGTGCGCGCGCACACGCGCGAGCAGCACCGCCATGCGGAATGGCTTCGTGACATAGTCGTTCGCGCCGGCATCAAGACCGGTGATGGTGTCGTCTTCAGAGTCCGCCGCCGTCAACATGATGATCGGCGAACGCACGCCAGCATCGCGCATACGCTGACAAACTTCACGCCCGTCCATGTCCGGCAGACCGACGTCGAGCAGAATGACGTCGAAGACATTGGATTTCGCGCTGACCAAAGCCGACGCACCGTCGACGGCTTCCTCGATAACCGTGAAATCGCCCTGAGCCGTCAGCTGCTCCTTGAGCGCATGGCGCAAAAGGTCGTCATCCTCGACAATCAGCAAGGTCCGCGCGCTCGACACTCGACGATCCTCCCCACAGAGCCGGCTTTGAGCTTACGCTCATATCGGCGGTCTTTTGTCTCTTAAAGCTATGATATTGGCAACACTGATGAATTCCTAACATTCAAACGCTTGATGCCGGCTCCCTTACGCTTCAGCAAGAGCGACGCTATATAAGGGTCATGGTCACGCCTTCCAAATCAGCTCCCCGTGAGACGAACTGGGAAAATCCGCCAGAACATATATCCGGGCAGATCATGGAATCCGTCGAACGCGCTATAGCCGAACTGCGGCGTGGCGGCGCCATTGTCGTGGTCGTGAACGAAAGCCCTGAAAAAATCGCGGCTATTTTGGTGCGCGCGGCTGAGACCATCGATACCTGGCCGCCGGTGTTTTTCGACGGAGCTGGCGTAGGTCCAATTGCATTGGCTGTAACAGGGCGCCGCGCCTCTATCCTCGGTATAAGCCAACCCGGTGCCCGCGCTGTTCAGATGAACCGCGCTCACGCTTTTACAACGGATGACGTGCGCGCGCTGATCGATCCGCAAACTGAAAGCGGCCGTATACCGCCGCCCGGCATCACGGCCACAGCCTTGCCACCGCAAAGCGCGGGTGACGCAGCGGTGCTGCTGACCAAGATCGCGCGGCTATTGCCGGCGGCGGAGATTGCCCAGCTAGCGAACCTGACTACAGCTGATGCCGTCGACACATGGGCTCGCGCAGCGGGCCGACTTATTGTGAATGGCGCGGCCATCGCGGCTTATGAACGCAATCAAGCTGATGATTTACGGCCTATCAGCGAAGCGCGCGTACCGCTGGCCGGTGCGCCGGACACGCGCATCATATCGTTTCGCCCCAGCGACGGCGGCCTTGAACATCTCGCTATCGTCATCGGTACGCCCGATCTGACAAAGCCGGTGCTGACACGCCTGCATTCGGAATGTTTTACGGGCGACCTGCTGGCATCCTTGCGCTGCGATTGCGGCGATCAGCTGCGCGGCGCAGTGGCTGCCATCGCCGGCGAAGGGGGCGGTGTTCTCTTGTACCTCGCGCAAGAAGGACGCGGCATCGGCTTGGTCAACAAACTGCGCGCTTACACGTTACAGGATCAGGGGTTCGATACCGTCGACGCCAACGAGCAGCTGGGGTTCGACGATGACGAGCGCGTTTATCTGCCAGCCGTGCGAATGCTGCGACATCTTGGCTTTAACCGCGTGCGGCTGTTGACCAACAACCCGGCGAAAGTCGGCGCGCTGGTGCGTCATGGCATTGATGTCACCGAGCGCGTGCCCCACGCTTTCCCGTCTAACGCCCATAACTGGACGTACCTGCAGACCAAGGCCAAGCGCTCGGGTCACCTGCTTTAAGCAGCAGCATAAGGTCGGCAAAGGCCGCCGGTCAGCCTGGGTAGAAACTGCCGCTGAGACCCGATTGCCGGCTTAAACGCCCCCTTAACCCATTGATTATGAATACTTATATTCTGGCACCGTTCTTGCGTAAGAAGACGCAAAACTAATAAAGATGAGTGCCATGGACAACACATCCCCTTTGACGGCTTCGATGCCGTCGGTTCCGTTGCCGCCCCGCCCGCAGCTGGGCACCCGCGACCCAGCGCCCAGCGCGCAAGACTTTCGCTCCATGCTGGAGACCGAAGGCGTACGTCCCCCCAAAACCGCAGCCGAAGCGAAAATCACCGCGGCGCAAATCGCCGACAAAGCCGGCGTCAACGCCCGCGTAACACGCGATCACGTCTGGAACGGCATGGATACGACGCCGGCGGCAGCACCTGCCGTAGCACCCGACCGCTTCTTGCCTTTGCGCCAAGGCCCGAGTGCTGCCCGCATTTACAACTCGCCCTCGGGCACCGGCGCCGCCACTTCGGTCGAAACGCTTCGCGCCACCGCAAAATTCGCACCCGGCCCTGTGAACACGGCCGGCTTAGCTCAAGCGGCGCCCGCCGTAGCGCAGTCCATTAAGCGCACCGCTGCAAAAACCGACGCCGAAGCTGAAGCCGCAACCACCGCCGACGAGCCCCCGGCCGTGGAAGCTTACAATTTTGGTCTGCGTGCAGCAGCCGACAATAAACCTGGCTCTGTGCCGCCGTGGTTCAGCAGTGCGATGCAAAACGGGTTGGATAAATACGCGGCCATGAAAGCCTCGGCGCAATAGCATTGTCTTGGTGTTCGCGGGGCATCCCGAACGCTAGAATAGATTGATGCACGCTTCCGTTACCGAACTCCTTGTCACGCCCGATCCTCTTCATCCGCAACGCGGTCAGTTGCGATATGGCGATCGCGTTTTTTCGTGTGTGCTTGGGCGATCAGGTATCAATACAAAAAAGCGCGAGGGTGATGGCGCAACACCCACGGGCCGCTTTCCATTACGACGCGTATTGTACCGCGCCGACCGTGGCCCTGCGCCCAAGACAAGCCTGACCCTTGGCACCATCGCACCGGACGACGGCTGGTGCGATGCGCCCGAAGACACGCATTACAATCAGCCTGTGCATCTCCCTTATCCGGCCAGCGCTGAGTCCATGTGGCGCGACGATGGTCTTTATGATGTGGTTGTTGTCATCGGTCACAACGACGATCCGGTGATTGCCGGCGCCGGGAGCGCGATCTTCATGCACGTGGCTACCGATACAGGGGAGCCTACGGCAGGCTGTGTCGCACTTACGCTCGCCGATCTTCTTGAGATTCTTAAGCTCGCGGGTCCAGAGACGACAGTCGAGATCAGCACTTAAGCGCGCGCACCGAAGATCGCACTGCCGACCCGTATATGCGTTGCGCCAAAGGCAATCGCGGTTTCAAAATCCTCGCTCATACCCATACTAAGTTGCGTAAGGTCATTGCGCTTGGCGATTTCTCGCAAAAAAGCGAAATGTACCGCTGCTTGCTCATTTACCGGCGGAATGCACATGAGCCCTGCCACGTCGAGCTTCCATGTCTCGCGCGCCGCCGCGATAAACTCATCGGCCTCGGTGGGATCTATGCCCGCTTTCTGCGGTTCGCGGCCAGTGTTGATCTGAATGAAACACGACAGACGACGCGATTGACGCGCCATTTCTTCGGCAAGCTTTTCGGCAAGGCGCGCCCGGTCGAGGGTGTGGATGACATCGAATAAACCGACAGCCTCAGCGACCTTATTTGTCTGCAGAGGCCCGATGAGATGAAGGCAAAGATCGGATGTTTTGCTACGGATCTCGGGCCATTTGCCGGCGGCTTCCTGAATGCGATTCTCGCCGAAGTGACGTTGGCCCGCCGCAAGCGCGGGAGATATGCGTTCGGGCCCGTGGGTTTTGGACACTGCAATGAGCGTAACGCCGGCAGGATCGCGTCCCACAGTACGGCACTTCGCCGCTATGCGCGCGCGCACCTCGGCCAGCGCGGTATCGATTTCGCTCAAAGAGGTCTCCGCGCCTATTTCTGACAAGGGCTGTGATCGCTTGCTAAGATGTGGGTTATGGACCCCAAGCTAACAAACGCCGCCCTCAATCTCAAACGCCGCGCAAAAAAGTTTTCCAAAGCGCGCGGACCAACGCTGCCGGCGCTTTGGCTCGTGACGGACGAAATGCGCCTGCCCGATCCCGCAGCAGCACTGGCATCGCTGCCGCGCGGGGCTGGGTTGATCTTGCGCCATTACGATGCGCCACACCGCGCGGCGCTGGCAAAGCGTCTTTCCACCATATGCCGTCGGCGCGGCATCGCATTCTTGATCGCCGGGGATTGGCGGCTGGCAGCTGCCGTCGATGCAACGGGCCTGCACTTGGCCGAGCACGCAGCACGGCGGGGACCACCACCCGGAGCGCGATTGTGGTTACAGCGCTCTAAACTCCTGACGGTGGCCGCTCACGGTGCTGCCGGGCTGCATCGTGCGAAGGCCTTGCGCGCTTCTGCAGCGATGCTGGCGCCTGTGTTTGCCACGGCAAGCCATCCAGATCGCGGCTGCTTGGGAGCGATGCGCGCAACAGCTCTGATTCGAAGGGCGGGAGTTCCAGTCGTGGCTTTAGGCGGGATAACAGCCACGACGATCAACCGGCTGCAAAACAGTGCATGCGCGGGCGTAGCCGGAATCAGCTTTGCCTTGTCGTAGTTTTTTAGTTTGAAAGATCGCCTGGCTTAGAAGCGCAGTTCGACACCGACGCGCGCACCG
This sequence comes from uncultured bacterium, assembly GCA_903896775.1. Taxonomy (GTDB): domain Bacteria; phylum Pseudomonadota; class Alphaproteobacteria; order Rhodospirillales; family Rhodospirillaceae; genus SHVO01. Next base: position 5,155 of record CAITZE010000124.1, on the reverse strand, counting down.
GTGCCCGGCGGCGAGGTCGCCGGCGGCGTGACCGCTGGCGCTAAATTGCGATTTTCGGCAACGCCATAAAAGGCATCGGCATTCAGGCGCAGACGCGGCGAGATCTGATACATGCCGCCGATGGCCCATTGTTTGTTGTCGGTTTCGCGTTCGGCCAAGCCGGTTGCCTGCGACGTCAAATATGTCAGGCGCAGATCAAGTGAACCGATCTCGTAACCAAACCCAGCTTCCAGGCCTTGCGTGCCGAGCAACGGACCAATCGGCAAAGCCGCATTGACACCGCCGCGCACATAGAACCCGGCATAACCGACGGAGGCCGCGAAATTCCACGCCGTGGTGGGCGTCAGGGCCAAAATCGTCGGACGTTCATCGTAGGCGCCAAAAACGCCGACCCGGCCGACGGACTCCGGCGTCGCGTAACTGCCACCTACATTAAGGCCTTGCGTAAGGCCGCTACTCATTCCGTTCGCCGAATGCGCAACAAGCGGTGAGCCGGGCAGAACGTCCAGAGTCACAGCGCCGTAGGCCGGTGTGAAATAGCCAATCGTTAGCGGGCTATTGGAAAGCGCCGCCGAAGAAAATGCAGATGTGCTGCCCAAACGGAAATCCGCGGCCTTCGCGGACTGAAACGCGCACGCCAAAAGGCCAACGGCTGCAACCGTTGCGCGGAGGTGGGTCAAAATCGCTCTCTGGCACATGGTTTTGTGCGCTTTTCACTATGCTTTTGGGCAACTTTGCACCGGAGGTAGGGGGGGTCAATACACAGGACTGACAGGGTCCCGGAATCCCCCGAATTGTGGCAGAGAGTCCACACAACGCCCCGGTTTGCGGTCCGAACTGTTGTAAAAAAACCAGTTTTTTGAACGCTTTCGGCCTCTGACATAAGGATCGGATCAGCTATCAGCAAGGGCCGCAAATCAACCAGCGACTCGAACCATTACTTCGGCTGAAATTTAGCCTTCGCCGCGAGTCTTGGTTTTGTTGGGTGCAGCATTTTTTTCGAGAAACTCGATGATCATGCCGGCGATGTCCTTGCCGGTGGCGGTCTCGATGCCTTCCAGACCCGGTGTCGAGTTGACCTCCATGACGACCGGTCCGTGATTCGACCGCAGCATGTCGACGCCGCAAACATTAAGTCCGAGAATTTTGGCCGCGCGTACGGCAGTCGAACGTTCTTCGGGCGTGATCTTAATGGATTGGGCCTTGCCGCCGCGGTGAAGGTTGGAGCGGAAATCGCCGGGCGCACCTTTGCGCTGCATACTCGCCACCACTTTTCCGCCGATGACAAAAGCGCGCACATCGGTACCGTTGGCTTCTTTTATAAATTCCTGAACCATGATGTTGGCTTCGACGCCGCCGAAAGCCTCAATCATGCTGCGCGCAGAAGTGCGCGTTTCTGCAAGCACAACGCCAATGCCTTGCGTGCCTTCGAGCAGCTTCACAATCAGCGGCGTGCCGCCAACCATGTCGATAAGATCGTCGGCCTGGCTTGTGACATGCGCGAAGGCTGTCACCGGCAAGCCGATGCCTTTGCGCGACAGCAGTTGCAGTCCACGTAATTTGTCGCGGCTGCGGCCGATGGCGACGGATTCGTTGAGTGGGTAGACGCCCATCATCTCAAACTGACGCAGTACCGCGAGACCGTAGAACGTGATCGATGCACCGATACGCGGAATGACGGCATCGAAGCCTTCGAGGCTGCGGCCCTTGTAGCGCACTTCGGGACGGTGCGAGGCGATGTTCATATAACACTTGAGGGTATCGACGACCTCGATCTCGTGACCGCGCGCATGCGCCGCCGTCACAAGACGCTTGTGCGAGTAGAGGCCTGCGTTGCGGGCGAGCATCGCCAGTTTCAAGGAACGTCGCTCCCAATTCAGACAAAACAATGCGGGGTGAAGGCGGAACACCTTATCCGCTCGGTGCGATGGCGCAAACCGAGATTCAGCACCTTCCCAATATTCACAATGCTTTAACGCAACGGTTCAGCACGTAATTGGTGGGGTGATGGGCTTTAACGCAAGCCCGTGTTTGGAAGTTCCACCATAGATAGGGGTATTTATTTGCGGCCCACAATGGTCGTGCGGGCTTTCTTTTTTTTGCGCGCAATAAACGACCGGCCGGTGTCGACAAGATAACGCCGACGCAAGGCTTGGCGGCCAATCAGCATACGAAAGCCCATTTGATCGCGGTTGGTCAGCGTCAACTCGATGGGCCAGCGCGAGGGGCCGAGCTTAAGTGTCGTGCGAATGACATAGCGTTGTTCCACACGCCCGCTGGAGTCAGTGACACCGCGATGGTCGATCACCAACGCGACGCAGGTAATTTCCGGCTTACGCAAGCGCTGCAAGGGATGAATCATAAAGCGCACGTAGGCCGCGCCGTCTTTAGTGAACGGTGTGATTTTGAAAGCGTGCAACGCCGATGTGCGCGCACCTGTATCGATTTTGGCTTTGATGCGTTCGATATTGAGATCGGGCAACCTTGCCCATTCGCGCCAGCCGATGATTTTTTTCACGCGCTTTTTCGGCGCCGATGATTCGGTCGCGCTTTTTGTCTTCGCAGCTTTTTTGCGCTTTATAGCCATGCTGCCTGGAAAGCTGCCGCCTGTGGTTAGAACTCGATCTTGACGCCGCCTAAGACGCCGCCGCCGTCCCAGTCGATACCAGTGGCGTCGCTTTGATCTGTGTAAAAGCCCGCAAGACCAAAGGTGATGCCGGGCGCCACTTTATAAGCAGTCTGCAATGTTGCGCGGTCGACGCGCTCCTCAAACGTGCCCGGAGGCAGCACAGCAAATGGCGCCGGACGCCGTCTGGCGGAGCGATAGTCCGCGGAAATTTGGAGCGGTCCAATGCCGTACAAAGCACCCACCGTCCAAGCCTTTTCATCCAACCCGTTGTCGGGATGAGTATTGATATAAGCAGCTGCCAATTCGAAACCGCCGTACGTAGCACCCGCCGACAAGTTCCAGGCGTGTAGACCATCGTTGCCGCCGATATGCGATGCAAGACTGAAGTATCCGCCGGCCACACGATACGTGCCGCCGGAAAAGTCGCCTTCATAGCCGGCTGTCGCATCCAAAGCATCATGGGGAAGTAAGCGGGCGTCTATGGTGCCGACTGCAGTCGTCGTGGTTGGATGATAAGCAACGCCGACTTTGAATCCATAGAGCTCCGGCGTTTGATAAGAGATACCGAGCGCATTTTCGGTAAATCGCTTAAAGGTGAAACCATCGCGCAAAGTAATTCCGGTGCGTGGTTTCATAGCATCGCCGATAATTTCGTCGTCGACCGTCAGAAACGCTTCGGGAACCGGGTCGCCGATAGTGGTCGTGTTGAGACCGGCTTTTTCACCCATACGCAGGCGACCGAAGCTGCTGACGATATCCACATAGGCCTCGTCGACATCGGAACTCTGGCGCCCGACGGCGTTGAAGCGAACGAAAGCGCGGATCGTCACGCCGTTATCCAGCACCGTGCGGCCTTCGACGGAGATACGCGTATCGTTGAACATGCCCGTGGAGTTGAGACTTTCCGCCGGTGCCTGATCTTGGCTGGCGACGTAAAAGAATTCCCGGATACGCCCGCCCAGCGTCAGCGTGATGGCATCCGCGGCCCGCGCCTGCGTCGGCACAAGCGCGCAGGCCATGCCCGCCGTTAGGATCGCAAAAGATATAGATGCGCCGCCGCGCCGCATGCCGCCCGTTTCCTTCGGCCCTCGCCAAGGCGGACACCTTAAGCGAGATCACGGGCGGGGGAGAACCCCTTAATCCAGAAAAGAATAAGGAGGCGGCTTACGCCGCCTCCTTAGAGAGTTTGGACTCAGAGGGAGGCTAAGAGTCCGAGGAGTTACTTTAAGTGAACTTATATTTGCTCAGGAGCGCGGTTTTAGAACGGGTAGTAACGGAACGAGAACATCGCGATGTTGTCGCTCGCCGTGGCGCCGTGTGAGGTCGTCGAGTTAAAGAGGTAGCGCTTGACGAACTGGTCTTGGACGCCGAATTCCGCCATGCCCATTTTGCCCTGGAAGAACTTCCACCAGAAGCCGCCGGTCACTTCGTATTCGCGCGCGTTGTTGCCGTTACAGGTGCCGCCTTCCGTGTAGCAACCGGTGTCATCGGTGGCTGCAGGATTGCCGTATCCGTAGAAGCTTCTGCCGACGTTGGAATAACGCGCCTTCACTTGCTCAGTACCGGCATAAGCGTACAGATCCCAATCTGTTGTGGGGTGAGCCACGGCTCCGATGAGCGCGGAGATGTAAGGCAGAGTCACCAGACGGCCCGTGCTGTCAGTCGTCACGTCTGACAACTGGCCAGCGCCGTAGCGGCCCAGACCTTTACCGACGAGGAAGCTGCCTTGCAGGTCGAGCATCTTGGGAATGACGGGGATCAAAGCGCTACCGCCGATGCCGGCGCCATTGGTCGTTTGATTGGTGAACGACGCACGGTCGCGGAACCAACGGGTAATGCCGTAGATTTCGTAGTGACCAAAGCCGGGATCAAAAGCGACTTTGCCGATGAGGTCGGGGGCGACGTCGAGAGAGAACGTGCCACCGGTACCCAAATGGGAAGATCCGGGATTGTTGACTGTCACCGGACCGGTCGACTGGTAAGCCGTGGAGGTCGAGGTGATCACGGCTTGTGGGCTTTCGGCAGAGATGCCGACGGTGATCATCTTGTCGGCGAAGTCTTTAGTGATACGAATTTGCGGGTTTCTGGTGAAGTTGAAGCCCACAACGTACTGCGCTTCAATGCCAACCGGAGCGACTTCGCTACGGGGATTTTCGCCAACGCGATTAAGGGTCGCGAGGCTCCAGTTTTGACCGGCCAGCAGGTGATAGCCAAGATCCGAATCATCAATCGTCGCATAGATGTTGCGGATACGCGGATTATAGCTGTTGGTTCCGACGGAGTTCGCCGTGGGCGCGCCGCCCAAGAAGTCCATTTCGTAGTAAGCGGTCAGGAGCGTGTCTTTATCGACATTGCCCTGAGCCATGATCGAGATGCGGCTCTGACGCGCGGTTTCGCGGAACTCGGACAAGTGAGAGTTCGGCGAGCTGCCGAGCGGGACGCCGCTGAAGCTTGAACCGACGTCAGCCGATTCGTTTTTGCTGCGCAGGATGCCGGCGGCTTCGAAGAAGCCACCGAAGGTGATCT